>JBGPQQ010000184.1:0-6680 GCA_041489115.1 Vicinamibacteria bacterium
CTCGCCGCGCTTCCGCGTCTGCGCCGGGGCCGGAGTCGTGTGATGCGGCGGCAGTCCCGCGCGCGGCCTGGGGACCTGCCCTGGCTGCGAATTGGCCGCATCGTGCCAGACCCCACGCGAGCCGATGCCTCGTCCGGCGCTCGCATGGGGCCCCTGGCAGCGATGCGGCCCACATCGCCGTGGTCGGTGCTTGCCGGGCGACAGGCCCGAGACTCGATGACAGGGGAGCTGGAGGCCTGATGCAGGCCGGCCTGATGAACACGTACGAGCACCCGGCGAGCAACCGCTCCTGGCTGGCGTGGGCGCTCTCCGCGTTTCTCTTCCTCGCCTACGTCCTGCTCTACTTCGGGCCGATCCCCGCCCTCGGACTGCACTTCGACGTGCTGCAGAAGGCGGCCGAAGTCGTGGGCGCCACGCTGGGCCTGCCGGCCGTGCTCCACAGCAAGTGGATCCTCTACGGGACGGTCTACACGCTGGCCATGATCGCCGGCGGGGCGTTCGTGCTGCGGCGCCACGGCAACAGCCGCTACCAGCGGGTCCGGACGGCGAGCGTCGTGAGCGTGCAGGTCGTGTTCGCGTTCCTGCTCCCGATCGTGCTCCAGGTCTGCGGGCGGCACGAGTACTACTTCACCTACTTCTGGCCGCTGAAGATCGAGTACTTCTACCCCTCGGTGATCCTGCAGCACCCCTTCCTCATGGTCTTCTGGAGCTTCCTCGGCTCGCTCGTGGCCTTCCCGCTGCTCGCCTTCTTCCTCGGCAAGCGCTTCTACTGCTCGTGGGTGTGCGGCTGCGGCGGCCTCGCCAACACCTTCGGCGAGCCCTTCCGCCACCTCTCCAGCAAGTCCACGCGCGCGTGGTCGGTCGAGAAGGTCTCGATCCACACCGTCCTCTTCGCCGCGCTCGTGACGACCGCGATCGTCTGGGTCAACTGGGCGGTGGGGAAGCAGCACCCGTCCTTCGCGGCGCTCGCCTTCAGGGTGCAGGACGGATACGGCTTCGCGATCGGGGCGATGTTCTCGGGCGTCCTCGGCGTCGGCCTCTACCCGCTCATGGGCACCCGCGTCTGGTGCCGCTTCGGCTGCCCGATGGCGGCGCTCCTCGGCCTCGTGCAAAAACTCGGCCGCTTCCGCATCACCGTGAAGAAGGACATGTGCATCTCGTGCGGGAACTGCTCGACCTACTGCGAGATGGGCATCGACGTGCGCCAGTACGCCATGGCCAACCAGACCTTCACCCGTGCGGCGTGCGTGGGCTGCGGAATGTGCGCGCACGTCTGCCCGCGCGGCGTCCTCAAGCTCGAGAACAAGCCGATGCGGTGGAAGGCCGGCCAGCCGATCCGGGTGTACGCGGTCGACCTGTAAGACGGAGCCGGAAGGACCCGGCCGAGCCGCGATATCTCTGGACGGGCCGGGCGAGGCCCGGTAGACTCCGCCCGGCACCCCAAAGACGATGAGCGACTCCTGGCTCCGTCGCGCCCTGGCTCCGGTCGCCGAGCTTCGGGAAGGAGAGGCCCGCACGGCTCTCCTGATGTTCGCCTACTCCTTCCTGGCGATGACCGCGTACAACATCCTCAAGCCCATCACGCGGTCCAAGTTCATCTCGGCACTCGGCGCCGACAACCTTCCCTACGTGCAGCTGGCGGCGGGCCTCCTCATCGGCGTGCTCATGGAGCGCTACAGCGCGCTCGCGGGGCGCGTGCCGCGCCGCTTCGTGGTCCCGGCGACCCTGGGCTCGATGACGGTCGTGCTGGTGGGCTTCTGGGTGCTGTTCCAGGCCGCCGGCGAGTGGGTCTCGGTGGCCTTCTATCTCCTGGGCCTCATCCTCGGCATCCTGCTCATCAGCCAGTTCTGGACCCTCGCCAACGACATCTACGATCCCCGGCAGGCCAAGCGGGTCTTCGGCCTCATCGGGGGCGGATCCAGCCTCGGGGGCATGACCGGCGCCGGGCTGACCGCCCTGATCGTGACCCGCGTCGGCACGCGGAACCTGCTCCTGTGCAGCGCGGCGGTCCTCGCCCTCTGCACGCTCCTCGTCGCCCTCATCATCCGCCGGGAGAAAGGGGCCGGGCGGAGCGGCGCCGGCGTGCCCGAGGAGGAGGGCGTCTCTGGCAAGGAGGCCCTGCGCCTCCTCCGCGAGTCGCGGCATCTCCAGGTCATCGCCCTCGTGATCGGCTTCGCGGCGGTGGGCGCGGGCCTCATCGAGCAGCAGCTCAACATGGCCGCGGAGGCCTTCAAGGGCCGCTCCGCCACCGACAACCTGACCGCGTTCCTGGCCCAGGTCACGCTCTACCTCTCCGCCATCGGCTTCGTGATCCAGGTCGCGCTCACGAGCCGCATCCACCGCCGGCTGGGAGTGGGCTTCGCCCTCCTGGTCCTGCCCACCAGCCTCGGCGTGACCGGCCTCGTCATGCTGCTGAACGCGGCCCTGTGGGCTCCCGCCCTCGCCCGGATCCTCGACACCTCGCTGCGCTACACCCTCGACAAGACGACCCGCGAGGTCCTGTTCCTGCCTCTGCCCCTGGAGGTCAAGTACCGGGCCAAGCCCTTCGTGGACGTGAGTGTCGACCGCTTCGCGAAGGGCCTGGCCGCGTTGCTCGCCCTGGTCCTCATCAAGCCCTGGGGCCTCGGGCTCAACTGGCAGCAGATCAGCTACGCCAGCCTGGCGGTGACCGGCCTGTGGGTCGTGACCGCCCGGCGGGCGCGACGGGAGTACCAGGCCGCGTTCCGCCGCAGCATCGAGAAGCGGGTGATCGAGACGGACTCGGTGAGGCCGGAGCTCGCCGATCTCTCCACGGTGGAGGCCCTCGTCGAGGAGCTGGCGCACCCCGACGAGGAGCGCGTGCTCTACGCCATCGGGCTGCTCGAGTCCCTCGACAGGCGCCACCTGGTGACTCCGCTCCTGCTCCACCACGCCTCCGAAAGGGTCCGCGTGCGGGCCCTGCTCGCCCTCGAGGCGGCCCGGCCCGAGTTGCGGGAGCGCTGGGGCCCGGCCGTCGAGCGGCTCCTCAGGGACGGCAGCGTCGAGGTACGGGCGGCGGCGGTGCATGCCCTGGCCGCGATCCGCGGCGAGCGGGGCGCCGAGCTCATGCGGGCGCACCTCGGGGACCGCGATCCCCGCGTGGCCACGATCGCCGCCCTCACCCTGGCCGGCAGCCCACGCGAGGAGGACGTGGCCGCGGCGGAGGGCGCTCTGCAGCGGCTGGCCGCCGACACCCGCGAGGCCGCGGCCGAGGGCCGGCTCCAGGTTGCGGCCGCCCTCGGCAGGATCCGCGACCGCCGTTTCCGGCCCCTGCTGGTGCCCTTGATGTTCGACGCCAACCTGAACGTCGCACGGGAGGCGGTTCGGAGCGCGGGGCAGCCGGGCGAGGCGGAGGAGCTGCTCCTGCCCCCGCTCGTCTCCCTGCTGCGGCGACGCCCGCTGCGGGCGACAGTGCGAGAGGTGCTCGCCGGCCGCGGCGAGGGCGGGCTCGACGTCCTGGCCTACTTCCTGCGCGAGGCGACGGAGGACATCGAGGTCCGCCGCCAGATCCCGGCCACCCTGGCCCGGATCCCGTCCCCGCGGTCCGTCGAGCTGCTGCTGGCCGGCCTGGCGGACCCGGACGAGCTCCTGCGCGACCAGTCCCTCGCCGCCCTCCAGAGCCTGCGGCGCTCGGACGAGGCTCTCGCTTTCGCCCGGGCCCCGGTGGAGGAGCGGGCGCTCGCCGAGGCGCGGCGCTACTTCCGGTGCTTCAGCCTGCGCCACAACGTCCTGCGCGAGGACGTCCGGGGATCCCTGCTGGACCGCACGCTCGCCGAGCGGCTGGAGCGCGCGGTGGATCGCACCTGGCGACTGCTCGGTCTCGTCTACCCGTGGCGGGACGTGGCCGTGGCGCGCCGGGGAATGGAGGGGGACGCGCGCGCTCGCGCCCGAGCGGCGGAATACCTCGACAACCTCCTCGGGGGCGCGCTGCGCCGATGGCTCGTCCCCCTGCTCGAGGACCTCCCCCCGGACGAGAAGGTGCGGAAGGGCAACGCCCTGCTCAAGACCCGGGAGCGCGCCCTCGAGGACACCCTCGCGCAGCTCATCCACGACGAGGACCAGCTGCTCTCCGCGGCGGCGATCCAGCGGGTGGAGGAAAAGGGACTCTGGGGGCTGGCCGACGATCTCGAGCACGTGCTCGCGCACCGCGACTCGCGCGACTGGCACGCCTTCGAGGCGGCCTCCTGGGCGCTCGCCGCGCGCCGCATCTCCCCGGAGGCGCGCCGCGCGCGGTGGCGGGAGGCGTTGCCCGCGGCCGAGGTGGCCCACCGGCTGCTCCAGATCCCCTTGCTGCGTTTTGCCCCGGTGGCCGCGCTCTTCCGCATCGCGAGCGTGGGGCGCACGGTCCGCCCCGAGCCCGGGCGCATCCTCGCTCCCGAGGGCGCGGCACCGGCCGAAGTGCAGCTCCTGCTCGAAGGGGAGGCGTTGACGAAAGAGGGCGCGCTCCCGCCGAGGCAGCGAGCCGCGCCCCTCGCGGTGGGGCTGGAGGCCGTCCTGTGCGGCGAGCGCCTCCGGGAGACGACCCGAAGCCGCGAGGGCGCGGTGTACCTGGTCGTGGGGGCACAGGAGCTTCTGGCCCTCGTCTCCGAAGACGCCGAGCTCCTGCGGGCGCTCCTCCGCGGGGTGCTCGCGGACGGCCCCGCGCCAGTCTAGGCCCGGGTCCTCCGGTCCCGGCTCCCGTCGGCGCGCCCCGTGGAGCCCGCCTCGCGCACGCTCGAGCAGATCCGGCTTCTCGAGGGGATTCCACTCTTCGCGAAGGCCACGCCCGATCAGCTCCTCCGTCTCGCGCCGATCGCCCGGGAGGAGCCGCTCGCCCAGGGTGCAGTCCTCTTCGAGGAATCGGACCCCGCCGCCCTTCACGTCCTCGAGGACGGCGAGGTGTCTCTCGAGGCCGAGGCGGGGCCCCCGGTTCTCGCCCGGGCGGGCGACACTCTCGGCGTCAGGGAGACGCTGGCCGGCGCGCGGGGGGGGCCGGCCCGGGTGACAGCGCCGGGTCGGGCGCTCCGCATCGAGGGAGACGCGCTCCTCGAGCTGCTGGCCGAGGACACGGACCTGCTGCAGGGGCTCTTCTCCGCCTTGAGGGCATTCAATCCATGAGCCCACCTTCCACCTTGGTGCGAGAGGCTGGTCGCGGACGCTCAATGGCGGCCGTTTGCCTCTCGATCGCCTGTCTTCTCGGTCTCTCCGCCCCCGCCCCGGCGGCCGAGCACCCGTTCCAGAACCCCGACCTGGCGGCGGAGGAGAGGATCACCGACCTCGTCGGGCGGATGACCCTCGAGGAGAAGATCGACTGCCTGGCCATGCGAGCGGCGGTGCCGCGGCTGGGCGTCAAGGGCTCGCCGCACATCGAGGGGTACCACGGCGTCGCCCAGGGCGGGCCGAGCAACTGGGGCCGCCGCAACCCGACCCCGACGACGCAGTTCCCGCAGGCGTACGGCCTCGGCTCCACCTGGGACCCCGAGCTCATCCGCCGCGTTGCGGCGCAGGAGGCCCAGGAGGCGCGGTACCTTTTCCAGAGCGCGAAGTTCGCGCGCTCGGGCCTCATCGTGCGCGCGCCCAACGCCGACCTCGCCCGCGACCCGCGGTGGGGCCGCACGGAGGAGGTCTACGGCGAGGACCCCTTCCTCGTCGGCACGCTCGCCACGGCGTTCACGCGCGGCCTCCAGGGCGACGACCCGCGCTACTGGAAGACCGCGGCGCTCCTGAAGCACTTCCTGGCCAACAGCAACGAGGACGGGCGCACGAGCTCCTCCTCGAACTTCGACGAGCGCCTGTGGCGCGAGTACTACGCGAAGCCCTTCGAGATGGCCGTTCGCCAGGGGGGCTCGCGCGCGATGATGGCCGCCTACAACGCGGTCAACGGCACCCCGGCCCACGTGCACCCCATGCTCCACGACATCGTGATGAAGGAGTGGGGGCAGGACGGCATCCTCTGCACCGACGGCGGCGGGCTGCGGCTGCTGGTGAGCGACCACCGGGCCTTCCCCGACCTCCCGTCCGCCGCCGCCGCCTGCATGAAGGCCGGCATCAACCACTTCCTCGACCGGCACAAGGAGGCCGTGACCGAAGCGGTGAAGCGAGGCCTGCTGACCGAAGCCGACATCGACCACGCGTTGCGCGGTCTCTTCCGCGTGTCCATCCGCCTCGGCCTGCTGGATCCCAGGGAGCGCGTGCCCTACGCGGCGATCGGCGCGGAGGGCGACCCGGAGCCGTGGGGCCTGCCCGAGACGCGCGCCTTCGTGCGCGAGGTCACGCGGAAGTCGATCGTCCTGCTGAGAAACTCCGCGGGCCTCCTGCCGCTGGACCGCGCGAAGGTGAAGTCCGTCGCCGTCGTCGGCCCTCTCGCCAACCAGGTGCTGCTCGACTGGTACTCGGGTACGCCGCCGTACGCCGTCTCCCCGCGCGAGGGCATCGAGCGCGTCGCGAACCCCGGGCCGCCGGGGTCGAGCCGGGTCGGCGTGAGCTGGGTCGGCGACATGGGCGAGGCCGCCGTCGAGCTCGCGCGCCGTCAGGACGTCGCGGTCGTGTGCGTGGGGAACCACCCCGAGGGCAACGCCGGCTGGGAGGTCGTGACGTCGCCCAGCGAAGGCAAGGAAGCGGTCGACCGCAAGGCGATCACGCTACCTCCGGGGCAGGAGGCGTTCGTCCGCCGGGTCTACGAG
>JBGPQQ010000185.1:0-6667 GCA_041489115.1 Vicinamibacteria bacterium
ACCTCGTCGTCGAGGCGCTCGAGAAGCAAGTGGAGCAGGGCGTCGTAGCTTAGGGCGCGCGGAGGCAGAGCTCGCCCACCGACGGCTTCACCAGCTCCTCGAACTCCTCGTAGCGCATCCGCACGATCTCGCGGTGGTTGCCCGCCTGGAAGAAGATGTCCTCGCTCCGGGGGAAGTGGCGGTCGGCGTAGACCGGGAGCCCGTAAAGGTTGCCGAAGGGCGGCATCGCTCCCGCCTCGCAGTCGGGGAAGAGCTGCTCCACCTCGGCCTCCGGGGCGAGGCGGACCTCCTTCTTGCCCGCCGCCCTCGCCAGGGCCGCGAGGTCCAGGCGGCAGAGGGCGGGGAGCACGGCCATCAGGTGGCCGCCTCCCTCGTCGCGCACCACCACGACCTTGGCGACCTCGCGCCCAGGCACGTGGGCGGCGGCGGCGATCTCCGGGGCGGTGAAGGCCTCGGGGTGGGAGAGGATCTCGTAGCGGGCCCCGCGCTCCTTCAGGAAGCACTCGAGCCGGTCGTTGAGGGGCATGACGACCCTCCTCACGCGCACGAACGCGCGTGACCTGTCCTCATCTTATCTCCTCTGGGCGCGCGCCAGCTCGCGGGCGTGGGCCCGGCAGAAGCGCATGCCCTTCCGGTCGCTCTCGGCCACGGTGTTGGAGAACCACATGACGCAGTAGGGATCGCCGCAGTGGCCGAGGCCGTAGGCGTGACCCAGCTCGTGGATGGCCTCGGTCGAGGCGCGGCGGCGGAAGAGCGTGTCGCCCCCGGCGCCGGCGTGCGCGGGCCGGAGCCGCGCGAGGGAGAAGACGGCCAGCCCCCGCGCCGGATCGCCCTCGCCGAAGACGAAGTTGAGCTGCGGGACGAAGAGATCCACGTCGGCGACGCCGAGGAGCAGCTCCCACCCCGGGCGCTTGGCGCCGGCGAGCGCGTCGAGGAGAGCGGTCGAAAGGTGCTGGCGCCGCAGCGGGTCGTAGGCCGCGGGCGGAAGGGGCAGGCCGGGAGCGAGGACGACGTCGCGGTCGAAGGCCTCGCGCAGGACAGGCAGCAGGGCGTCGATGGCCTCGGTCGGGACGTCACCGAGGGGAGCGACGGCGATCACCGGGGACTGCGGCATGCCCGCCCGCGTCTGTGCCAGTGGTGGCGGCGTCTCCGTCGCCGCCGCCACCGCGGCGGCCGTCGCCCACATCAAGCAGCCCGGGAGCGCCCGGGCGACACCGCCCATCACAAACCCAGCTCCCGGAGGACGGCGACGGCCTCTCGCACCCTCCGCTTCTCCGCCTCGACCTCCCCCCTGGGACCCGGGTGATAGAGTCTCACGAGCATGGCGCCTGCGCACGCGCTCCTCCTCGCCGGGGCGCCCGGCAGCGGGAAGACCACGGTCATCCGCCGCGTGGCCGAGGCGCTGCGCGGCCGCCGCGTGCGGGGCTTCACCACCGAGGAGATCCGCGAGGGGGGAGAGCGACTCGGCTTTCGCCTGGAGACCCTCGACGGGCGCCATGGCGTCCTCGCCCACGTGAGCACCCCCTCGCCCCACCGCGTGGGCCGCTACGGCGTGGACATCGCCGCCCTCGACGCCGTGGTCGCCTCGGCGCTGGCCCTCGACCTGACGACCGAGGCCTACCTCATCGACGAGATCGGGAAGATGGAGTGCCTCTCGGCGCGCTTCGTGACCGCAGTCCGCGCGCTGCTCGACTCCGACCGGCTGCTCGTCGCCACGATCGCGGCTCGGGGCGCCGGGCTCATCGACGAGGCGAGGCGAAGGAAGGATGTCGAGCTGTGGACCGTGACCCGGGGGAGCCGCGATGGTCTCGCCGCGCGGGTGCTGGCCTGGCTCCGAGAACGGGGAGCGGGCGGGTGAGGGTGCTGGAGCTTCATCCCTGGAGAGTCTCCTATCGCGAGGCGGTAGGGATCCAGAACTCCCTCCGCGAGAGGCTGCGCCTCGAGCCTCTAGCCCGTCCGCTCCGGCTCGTGGCCGGGGCCGACGTCGCCTACCCGCGGCTGAGCCGCCGCACGTACGCCCCGGTCGTGGTCCTGGCGCTTCCGTCCCTCGACGTCGTCGAGGTGACGGAGGCCGCCTGCCGCGCGCGCTTCCCCTACATCCCCGGGCTCCTCACCTTCCGGGAGGTGCCCCCGCTCCTGAAGGCCTTCGCGCGGCTGCGCAGCGAGCCCGACGCGCTTCTCTTCGACGGCCAGGGCCTCGCCCATCCCCGCCGCTTTGGCCTCGCCTGCCACGCGGGGCTCCTCCTCGGCACGCCGTCTGTGGGATGCGCGAAGTCGCGTCTCGTGGGCACCCCCGGGCCCGTCGGTCCCGAGCGCGGGGCGCTCGCCGAGCTGAGCTTCGACGGCGGCGTCGTGGGCGCGGCCGTCCGCACGCGCCCGGGCGTGAAGCCGGTCTATGTGTCGCCGGGGCACCTCGTGGACGTGCCTTCGGCCGTGGACCTCGTCCTCGCCACGACGCGACGCTTCCGGATCCCCGAGCCTCTCCGCCTTGCCCACCAGGCCTCGACGGCCCTGCGCCCAGCGTATCGCTTCCTCTGCAACCACCTGCTGTCGCAGGTCGAGGGCTACGCCGCCGCCACCGCCGAGGCTCGTGGCCGCCTCGTCCACCTCGAATGCCGGCCCGACGGGAGTCTTCGCTTCACCCTGGCCGTGGGTGCCGGGACCCTGGATCTCGAGGCTCCCTCTCCCAGAAGCGTTTTCGTCCGTGGCCCCGATGGGGACCCCGAGCGAGAGCTGACCTGCGGGGCCCAGGATCTCCCCCTGCGTGTCCGCTACCTGCCTTGGCGGGGGCCCGGCCGGGGCGGGACCCTCCTCACGGTCGACGTCCTCGAATGAGCCTCCTCGACCGCGCGAGCGAGTCACTCCGCGGGTCCCACATCCGCTCGAGCGTCCTCGCCGGGCAGGCGGTGCGGGTTGACAATCGAAAGAGAGCGTCGGCCCTCTGACCGACGCGGGAGGGCGGAGATGCGGATCGATGCCTACGAGTTCGGCCGCATCACGATCGACGGGGTCGTCTACGACCACGATGTCGTGATCGAAGCCGGACGGGTCCGGAAGCGCAAGAAGGGGCCGTCGAAGAAGCGGCGAGAGGGTTCCGGCCACACGCCGCTCACGGCCGACGAGGAGATCCCGTGGGGTGACCGGCGCCTCTGGGTCGGGACGGGTGCCTACGGAAGCCTCCCGGTAGCCGACGACGTCCGCCAGATGGCCCGCCGCCTTCGCGTCGATCTGCTGATCAAGCCGACGCCCGAGCTGGTGCGCCTCTTCAACGAGTCGCCGCCCCCAGCCACGAACCTGATCCTCCACGTGACCTGCTGATCCATAGGGGCGCGCTTCTCGATCAGCTCCCCAGCCTCGGTGATGATCGCTCGGAGTGCCTCTTTGATCTACCTGGGAGCGTTCTGCTGAGCGTGCCTGCGACGGATCGCCGAGGCCCGTGCTTCGGTCTCTTCGGCCTCATCCACGCGGTTCACTCTGCGCAGGACGTAGGCCCGGTTTTCGAGCGAGGTCGCCAAGGCCGGGTGGTTCGGTCCTCGCTTGCCCTCATGGATCGCGATGGCGCGGGCGGAAAGTGGCTCGGCCTTCCGGTACTCACCCTGCTCGCAGTAAAGCGTGACCAGGTTGTCCAGCGTTATGGCGACATCCGGGTGCTGCGGACCGAGGCGCTTCTCCTGTGTATGGAGAGCCTTCTCGTAGTACTGCCCGGCTTCGTCGTGTTTACCCTGCCGCCGACAAGCCACGCCGAGATTACTCAGAGTGGTGGCCAGGTCGGGGCTGATCTCCAGCGACCGCCGATAGATTGCCTCTGCCTCGGCATAGCTACCCTGGTGCATGAGGACCGTGGCCAGGTTATTGAGACTGACGGCAAAGCTGGGGTCATCCGCACCCAGCGTCTTCTCGTAGATCTCGAGGGAGCGGCGGTAAAGCTGCTCCGCTCGGAGTAGCTCGTCCTGCAGGCGGTAGACGTCGGCCAGCCCATCCAGAGCTTGAGCTAGGAGCACGCGCGCCGAACCCAGTGTTCCTTCGGCAATCTCGAGGGACCGCTCGTAGGCCCGCTCCGCGTCCGCGTACTTCGCCTGCTGCTTGTAGAGATTCCCGATGAAGTTCAGAACTGAGGCGACATCTGGGCTTTCCGGCCCCAAGACCTTCTCGTAGATCGCCAGGGATCTCTGAAGAAGCGGCTCAGCCTCGGACCACTTCGCCTGTGTGGAATAGAGTCGGCCCAACAGCGCAAGGGTTTGGGCCAAACGGAGGTCATCCTGACCGAATCTGTGAGCCTCTTTCTCGGCGTCCAGGTACAGCTTCTCTGCCTCCAGGTATCGTCCTTCTCTATCCGCCCGGAGCGCTGCTTCCACATACGTCTCCCAGCTTGGCCTGTGCTCGGACGTGCTCCCGAGCCAAGACAGCAGACACAGTACCTGCGCCGCCGCCGACAGCGAGAAACTGGTCATGGTGAGCCGCCTCCACTCCGAGGTCCCGAAAGCGCTCTGCTGTTGACGTCGCGCATCGACGGGAGAGCGCGGGCAAAATCCGCGACTATCGCGACGAAGATTGCCTTGAGGAGCGGGACCCCCCCGTTTGGGCGCACACGAACCCCTAGAACGGGCACAGCCGGGGCACAGCCCTCACGCCTAGCCCCGATACTTCTCGCTCAATCGAAAGCCGGCACTCGCCTTCGTTCAGGCAGCCTCAGGGCCCCGAGGTCCCGCGGCCTTCTGCTCGGCGGACGATACACGGCCGATCGTCTTGACCACGTCAACCACGAGAACCAAGAGCGCCACCGAACCTAGGATGGCAGGGATGAAGTAGATCTGCTGGTAGTTAACGCCTTCCCACCAGTGGCCGAAGACCGGTGACCCCAGCCATGCACCAATCCAGCCGATCAGGATCTTGGAGAAGTAGGATGCGAGTCCTGGAATCACGTAGTACTTCAATCCGAAGTGCAATGCCGCGGAGACCACTGCGCTGATCACCAGCAGGATCAGGAAACTGATGAAGTCCATGCCGAACATTCTTCACCTTCCTTTTTCGGGTCTTCCAATCTCGTCCCACGCTAAGTCATGGCATTTGCCTCTGCGGAGACGGTCTCGGGTTACCCAATTCCCGGGGTTGAAGGTCACCTGAAGCGCCCCGGGCGCTGCCAAGGCCGGCGCCAACACCTATACCGGGCCCGAGCTTCAGATCCCGCGCCTGGAAGACCTCCCGGATCCCTCCGGTCCCGATGGAACCGAGGACCTCGGAGAACCCCAGGCGAACTCCCGCAGCGAGGGTCATGTCAGGAACCGGGCTTGGCAGGGTCTAGTGTAGGCCCTTACGGGCCCCGGGGGAAGGTCCACTGCGGCTTCGATGTCGGCCAGCTCAACGGCAGCGGTGGTTGTCGCCAAAGGGTGGCGTAGCTCGCGTATGGCGTCAACCTCATCCACAGCAGAAGGACGTAGCCGAGCCGCCGACGAGGATGGAGTGGACACCGCGGACCCAGAAGCGGACAGAGAACGGACAGCCCTCCGTCGGTTGCTGGCGATCGTGGCGGGACTGCTCAACGGCGACCCTGAGGCTCGCCACGCAGCGCAGGCGCTGATCAGAGCGCTCAGGCCGTCTGAGCCCGAGGAGCCAACCTCCCCCTCCTCTCCGAGATCTCATCCTCATTCCCGTCGACGAGGGGGGGCGACCGGATCCGCCGCGACGAGCGGGCGCCGCCGTCGTTGCGCGGGGCCACAACCTGTTCGGCGTCTCACGGGTAGAATCGGGCCGGCAGCCGACTCGATCAAGCTGGAGGAGACGATGCCCGAAGGCGCCCGACGCCGGAGCTCGTGCCTGGGTCGCCTCGTGAAGGCCGTGCTGCTGTACGGAACCCTGGTGACCGCGGCGCTCCTCATCTGGGCGTTCCTGAACGTCCCCCCGTCGTCCGATCCGGTCGTCCGCGACCGTTTGAGCGCACGCGAGATCGCGATCCTGCGCGAGTCCCAAAAGCTGCGCCGTGCGATCGGCGACGAGGTGTGGCCCAACTTCGCACGCGTGGCGATACCGGTCCAGCTATACAACGACCGGTTCGGATTCGTGTTCGGGATGGCCGCCCCTCGAGGCTGGGACGAGGTCCCCGGAGAGCGCATCGATGGCCAGCCCTACTATCGGAACGGCAGCCCTGAGCGACAGGCCTTCGCCGTGCGCATCGGCGAAACGTGGGTCGGGAGCCTCACCGTGAAGGAGACGATGGACGCCGAGACGCCGCGGCTGCTGAAAGCAAGGCTGGGCCCGCTCGGGCGCCTCGTCCCTTATCGTCTGTTCATCCTCTCGACCGACCAGTACGTGACAATGCTGCTGCACGAGCAGTTCCACGCATTCCAGGCCGAGTCGAATCCGCGCCGCTTCGAGGCCGCTCGAGCCGCCTACGGACCGGCTGCCGCCTACCCGTGGGAGCAAGACGGGTACCGAGCCGCGTGGCTCGAAGAGGTCACGCTCCTCCAGTCGGCCCTGGCGGCGGCGGACCGCGCGGTGCGCCGAGACCCAATGGCGCACCGAGCGCATGAACATGAAGATCGGCCTGAACCTGCACGGCGACCTGCCCTTCTACTACACGGGCGCCATGCAGGCTCGGCTGCTCGACGCGCTCCGGCCCGACTGGAAGAAAGGCTTCATCGAGAGCGAGCGGCATCTCGAGGAGCTGTTG
>JBGPQQ010000186.1:0-6657 GCA_041489115.1 Vicinamibacteria bacterium
CCAGCGCGCCCTCGTCTTCCAGACGCCCGGCGAGCATGTCTGGAAGGAGGGCACGCAGTCCTGGACGATGGAGATCGTCGTGCGCACCACGAAGGGCGAGACGTACCGCAACACGCTCTCCTGGAAGTAGCGCCTGCGCCCGTGGCAGCGGGGCCGGCCCTCCGGTAAGATGAAGGAGTCGGAGGGCCTGATGAGGAAGGTGTTGGCGCCGGCGCTCGTGCTCATGCTTCTCCCGGCGGTCCTGGCGCGGGCGGACGACCCCCCCGCGGTCGAGCACCAGCCGGCTCTGTGCACGGTGCCGGAGAAGCCGCTCTCGCTCTGCGCCGCCATCAGCGACGACGGCAACGTCGCCACCGCGCGGCTCTACTTCCGGCGCGCCGGCGAGGACTACTACGCCTTCGTGAACATGGCCTTCACCGGCGTGAGCTACTGCGGCACGCTGCCCGGCCCGCGGAAGAAGACGAAGGTGATCGAGTACTACGTGCAGGCGGTGGACGACGACTACCAGCCGACGCGCACGAGCACCTTTCGCGTCCCGGTGCAGCCCGAGGGCGTCTGCGAGTTTCCGCCCCTCGAGAAGGACGCGGCGAAGGCGGCGGCCATCAGGGTCCTGGCCACGAGCCGCAAGCAGGGCAAGAAGCTCCACGACGGCTTCAACGCGACCGGCGTCACGTTTGTCCGGCTTCCCTAGAGTCTCCGTCCTCGTCCTCCTCAGCGCGGGCTCCGTCGTGCGCGCGGAGGCCGTCCTCGACATCTCCGGCTCCGTCGTCTCGGTCGCCCCGCGGCTCGAGGTACGCGTGGTGGTGACGAACCGGGGCGACCGGCCCGCGGTGCCGCTCGAGGTCGTGGGTGAGCTGCTCGGAGAGCGGAGCGAGGCCCGGCTCGCCGGCGGGGTGGCTCCGGGCGGCGAAGGCGCCGTGCGGCTCGACTTCGCACCCGCGCCCGCCCGCCCGGGGACCCACGCTCTCACGCTCCTCCTCGAGCACCCGGTCGAGGGCCCGCCCGACGGCGCCGGCAACCCGCCGATGGCCAGCCAGCGGGCGTGGCTGCTGCTCGCCCTTGGGGCGAACCCGGGCCCGGCGGTGCGCCTGGCCGCGGACACGGTCCACCTCGACGTGAAGGGCGACATCGCGGTGCGCCTCGAAAGCGCCGACGGCGAGGGCCACCGCGTGCGGCTCCGCGCGCTCACCGCGCGGGGCCTGCGGGCGGAAGGCGGCGGCACCGAGGTCGCCGTCCCCGCGAGGGGGACGTCCCCGGCCGCGCTCCCGCTCGTGCGGGCCGGCGCCCCGCGCGGCAGCCGTCACGCGGTCCTCCTCGTCGCCGAGGCCCTCGACGGCCCCGTCGCGCGCGCCGCCGTCCTCGCGGTCCCGGTGGAGATCACCCCGGACCCCTCCCTGCTGCCGCGTGTGCGCACCCCGGTCCTCGTCCTGGGCTTGCTGCTCGTGGCCATCGCTCTCGGGGCCGAAGGCTGGCGACGGCTCCGCACTTGACACCCGTTCCGACCGCAACCTATGGTGTAGGCGGGATGGAGAAGCCCAAGGACTACTATCAGCTTCTCGGCGTGCCGCGCGACGCGAGCCTCACCGCGATCAAGAAGGCCTTCAAGCGGCTCACGCGGCGGTTCGACCCGGGAGGGGCGACCGACTCCTTCGCGGCGCTGCAGGCAGCGTACGAGACGCTCACCGATGCCGAGCGGAGACGCCGGTACGACGACGAGCTGGGCGGAGAGGGCCGCCCGGGGCTCGAGTGGGCCTTCGTGCGCCGTCCCGCGGTGGGGGACCTGCGGCGGCCGTTCGCCCCGACCAGCCTCGCCGCCGAGATCCTCCTCAAGCCCGAGGAGGCGGCCGCGGGGACCGTCCTCTCGCTCGACGTGCCGGTGACCGCCACCTGCGACGGCTGCGGCGGCACGGGCGGGAGCCTCTTCTACTGCGACCGCTGCCAGGGCGAGGGCAAGGTGCCCCGGAGGCTGCCGGTGCCCGTTCACGTCCCCGCGGGGCTGCGCGACGGCGCGGTTTTCCAGGTGCGGACCGACGACCCGGCCGTGCCCTCCATCCTGCTGACCGTCCACGTGCGCCGGGTCTGAGGCCGCCGCCGGCCGCCGTTGGCGCGGCGGACGGCCTCGCGCATAATGAGCGCGCACCGATGAACGCGGCCGACATCCGCCGGATCGTCGCGGACAGCGTGGCCCTCAAGGAGCGCTTCTTCGCCGCGAGCGCCCCCCTCCTCCTCGAGGTCGGCGGCCGCATGGCGGAGAGCCTGCTCGCCGGGGGGCGCGTGCTCGCCTTCGGCAACGGCGGCTCGGCCGCCGACGCCCAGCACTTCGTCGCGGAGCTCGTGGGCCGCATGCGGCGCGAGCGCGCGGCGCTCTCCGCGATCGCCCTGACCACGGACCCCTCGATCGTCACCGCGGTCGGCAACGACATGGGCTTCGCCGCCGTCTTCGGACGGCAGGTCGAGGCGCACGGCCGCCCCGGCGACGTGGCCGTCGGCATCAGCACCTCGGGCCGCTCGCCCAACGTGATCGAGGGCCTGCGCGCGGCGCGCGCGCGCGGCCTCCTCACCGTGGGCCTCACCGGCAACGGCGGCGGCGACCTGGCCGGGATCGTCGACCACCTGATCGACGTGCCGCACCCCGACCCGCAGCGCATCCAGGAGGTCCACGCGATGGTGCTGCACGTGCTGTGCGAGGTCGTCGAGGAGGCGGCGTCCCGCTGATGAGGCAGCCGCTCTCCCTCGACGGCGTCTCGACCTACCCGCTCGCCTCGCGGAAGAGCAAGGTGTCCCGGGCCGCCTTCGCGCGCCCGCACCGGCGCGGCGCCCCTTTCGCCGCGTTCCTCGACGGCCTCCCGCGCATCCTCGCCGGCGAGACGCTGCGCGCGCTGCGCGACGAGGTCCTCCGCGCCCGCGCCCGCCGCCGCCCCGTGATCTGGGGCCTCGGCGCCCACGTGATCAAGGTCGGCCTCGCCCCGGTCCTGATCGACCTCATGGAGCGCGGCTTCGTGACCGCGATCGCGATGAACGGGGCCGGGGTCGTGCACGACTTCGAGGTCGCGGTGGCCGGGCGGACGTCGGAGGACGTCGAGGCCGGGCTGGGCACCGGAGCCTTCGGCATGGCGCGGGAGACCGGCGAGGAGGTGAACCGCGCGATCGTCGAGGGCGACCGCGACGGCCTCGGCCTCGGCGCCGCGGTCGGCCGTCACCTCTCGACCCGCCGCCCCCGCGCCCGCCACCTCGACGCGAGCCTGCTGGCGGCGGCGTGGCGGCTCGACGTGCCCGCGACCGTGCACGTCGCGATCGGCACCGACATCGTGCACGTGCACCCCTCCTGCGACCCCGGCGCGCTCGGCCGCGCCACGCACCTCGACTTCCGGATCTTCGCCGGCGAGGTCGCTCGGCTCGGCGGCGGCGGCGTGTACCTGAACGTGGGCTCGGCGGTCGTGCTCCCGGAGGTCTTCCTGAAGGCGGTGACCCTCGCCCGCAATCTCGGGCACCGCCTCTCGGACTTCGCCACCGCGAACCTCGACTTCCTCCAGTCCTACCGGCCGGGCACGAACGTCGTGGAACGGCCGGTGAAGGACACGGGGCGCGGGTACCGCCTGACCGGCCACCACGAGATCCTCGTGCCGCTCCTCGCGGCCGCCCTCGTGGAGAAGGACGGCGGGCGAGGGAGGCACCGTTGAAGAACCAGGGCCGCCTCGAAGAGGAGGACTTCCCCGACCTCGTCCAGGACCTGAGCCGGCAGCGCTGGACCGGCGTGCTGCGGCTCGAGAGGGGCGACGAGCGGATCGGGATCACGATCGAGGACGGCCACCTCGTGTTCGCGTCCACGTCGAACGTCGACTACCGGCTGGGCCCACGGCTCCTGCGGCGCGGCGCGATCACGCTGCGGCAGATGGCGGACGCCGGGCGGGCCGGGACCCTGGGCAAGCGGTTCGGCACGTTCCTCGTGGAGAAGGGCTTCCTGGACCCGAAGGAGCTGGTGCGCGGCGTCGTGGACCAGACCCGCGACATCATCCTGCTCGCCTTCCACTGGACTTCGGGCGAGTACCGCCTCGACCCCGGGCCGGCCCCGGGCGAGGCCATCACCCTGAACATGAGCACGCCCCAGCTGATCCTGGACGGCATCTCGCAGATCGAGGCCTGGAGCCGGGTGGAGCGGGGCTCGGGGGGGCTCGGGGCGCTCTACGCGCCGGTGGCGGGAGGCGAGGGGCTCTTCAGGCAGCTCACCCTCGACGTGGACCAGGCGGCGCTCCTGCGCTCGGTGAAGGGCGCGCGGGACATGGAGTCTCTCTGCGCCGAGTCGGTCTTGAGCCACTTCGAGGTCTGCCGGAGCGTCTGGGCCTTCCGCGTGATCGGCCTCGTCCGGCGCGTCGAGGCCGCCACCCCGCTCGACGAGGACGGCCTCGAGTACGTGCTGTCCGCCGACGGGTCGTAGCGGCATGACCAGGCCCGTCCAGGCCGACCTTGCCGGGAAGAAGTGCCTCGTGACGGGCGCGAGCGCGGGCATCGGGCTCGCGACCGCGCGAGATCTCGCCCGGCTCGGCGCCCACGTCGTGATGGCGGTGCGCGACCCCGAGAAGGGGGAGAAGGCGCGCCGTTCGATCGTGGGCGCGACCGGCCGCGAGGTCGAGCTGGCGCTGGTGGACCTCGCGAGCCGGACGTCGATCCGCGCGTTCGCGCGGGACTTTGCGGCGCGCCACCCGAAGCTCGACGTGCTCGTCAACAACGCCGGGATCTGGTCGGAGCGGCGGCGGATCTCTCCCGACGGCGTCGAGCTCGTCTGGGCCACCAACGTCCTCGGCTACTTCCTCGTCACCGACCTCCTCCTGCCCGTCCTGAAGGCGGCGGGCAAAGCCCGCGTCGTGAACGTCGCCTCGCAGCTCGCCGGCGGGCTCGACGTCGCCGACGTGCAGTTCGAGCGGCGGCCGTGGTCGGGCCGGGCTGCCTACGCCCAGAGCAAGCAGGCCGACCGCATGCTCACGTGGGCCCTCGCCCGGCGCCTCGAGGGGACGGGCGTCACCGCCAACGCTCTGCACCCGGGCTTCGTGGCCACCGAGATCTTCGGCAAGGGCGGAGGCCTCGTCAGCCTCGGTGCCTCGCTCTACTCGAAGCTGCGCGGCCGGCGGCCCGAGGAGGGCGCCGACACCGTCGTCTGGCTCGCCGCGAGCCCCGACGTGGAAGGCCGGAGCGGGCTCTTCTGGGTCGACCGCCAGGAGCGCCGCTGCCGCTTCCGCGACGAGGGAGGCGAAGAGGCGCTCTGGGCGCTCTGCCGGGACATGACGTCGGCCTGATGCATTAAACTGCCGCGAGTATGCCGACGAAGCAGCAGTTCAAGGTGGGCCTCGTCCAGATGGCCATGTCCGTGAGGCCCGAGGACAACGTCCTGAAGGCGGTCGCCAAGGTCCGCGAGGCGGCAGGCCTCGGGGCCGAGGTCGTGTGCCTCCCCGAGATGTACCGCACGCCCTACTTCTGCCAGAAGGAGGACCACGCGAACTTCGCGCTGGCGGAGACGGTGCCGGGGCCGAGCACCGAGGCCCTGAGCCGCGCCGCGAAGGACGCGGGCGTCGCCGTCGTCGTGCCCATCTTCGAGCGGCGGGCGCCCGGTGTGTACCACAACTCCGCGGTCATCCTCGACGCGGACGGCTCGGTCGCCGGCCTCTACCGGAAGATGCACATCCCGGACGACCCGCTCTTCTACGAGAAGTTCTACTTCGCGCCGGGGGACCTCGGCTTCAAGGCCTTCGACGTGAGGCCCGGCCGCATCGGCACCCTCATCTGCTGGGACCAGTGGTACCCGGAGGGGGCGCGGCTCACCGCGCTCCGCGGCGCGGCCGTCCTCTTCTACCCGACCGCCATCGGCTGGCACCCGAGCGAGAAGGCGGAGCACGGCGTCTCCCAGCGCTCGGCCTGGCAGACGATCCAGCGCTCGCACGCGATCGCGAACGGCGTCTACGTAGCGGCGGTGAACCGGGTCGGCCACGAGGTCCCCGCCGAAGGCGGAGACGGGCTCGAGTTCTGGGGCACGTCCTTCCTCGCCGACCCGCTCGGCGTGGTAATCGCCGAGGCCTCGACCGACCGCGAGGAGATCCTCGTCGGCGAGGTGAGCCTGCCGCGCATCGACGAGGTGCGCACGCACTGGCCCTTCCTTCGCGACCGCCGCATCGACGCCTACGCCGGGATCGACCGGCGCTTCCTCGGCGGCGAGTAGCTGGCTCGGCTGGCCGCACAACCTCTCCGACTGGCCGGGGCGCTTCGCGCCGATCCCCTGGGTCTACGGCGAGATCGTCCGCAAGCTGGCCGAGGGGGAGGTCGTCCGCATCCTCGTGCCCTCGAAGTCCCACGAAATGAAGGCCCGGCGCGTCCTCGAGCGGGTCGGCGCGGCGAGCGGGCGGGTCGAGTTCTTCCGCTGGCCGACGGACCGGGGCTGGACGCGGGACTTCGGCCCGATCTGCGTGCGCCGGGAGCACCCCGAGCCCGAGGTGGCGGTCGCGCGGTTCCGCTTCAGCGGCTGGGCCAAGTACCCCGACCACCGGAAGGACGACCAGGTCGCCGAGCGCGTGGCGAAGGCCCTCGACCTGCAACTGCGGCGCGCGGTCCACAAGGGGCGGCCGGTCGTGCTCCCCCGAGGACATCCGCCTCACGCCCTAGGCCGTGGAC
>JBGPQQ010000187.1:0-6644 GCA_041489115.1 Vicinamibacteria bacterium
CCCCACCACGTTGTCGAGCGAGGCCTCGTAGACGGGAATCCGGGAGAAGCCGCTCTCGACGATCAGCGACCCGACCTCGGTCGGCGGGGTGTCCGCGTCGAGGGCGAAGATCTTGGGGCGCGGGACCATGACCTTGCGCACCGGCGTGTCGGTGAACTCGAACACGCTGTGGATGATCTCCATCTCGGTCTGGCCCAGGACGCCCTGCTGCCGCCCCTCCTTCACGAGGTGCTTGATCTCCTCCTCGGAGACGAAGGTGCGCGGGCCGACGTCCCTGATGCCGAAGACGCGCAGCACGAGCCGCGTGGAGGCGGCGAGGAACTCGACGACCCAGCGCGAGGCACGAGCCATGAGCCGGAACGGGGCCGACACGAGGAGGGCGATCGACTCCGTGTAGCGCAGGGCCAGCGCCTTCGGCACCAGCTCGCCGAGGACGAGCTCCACGTAGACGATGGAGAGGCCCACGAGGACGCTCGCCACGAGCGCGGGCGGCACCCAGGGCAAGAGGGCCACCCCGGAGAGAGCGGGCTCGATGTAGCGCGAGGCGAGCACGCCGCCCAGGACCCCGGCCAGCGTGCCGCAGACGGTGACCCCGATCTGGACCGTGGCGAGGAACTGGTCCATGTTGTCCTGGAGCGCCTTCACCCGGGAGGCGGCGCGGCTGCCCTCCTCGATGAGGCCCTCGATGCGGCTCCGGCGGGCGGAGATGATCGCGATCTCGCTGCCCGAGAAGAAGCCGTTTCCGAGCAGCAGGAGCAGGATGGAGGCGGCGATGAACAGGGGCTCGGACATGGCTGGCGACCCTCCATGTTACCAAAGGGACCGCCCCCGCCGCCGCCTTGCTCCCGCCCGGGCCGTCTGATAGCGTGCCCACTTGCGCCGCGCGCTCGAGGCGGCGGACGCCCGGGCGGGAGCGAGGAGGAAGCCTTGGCCAACGGCGAGATCTTCGACGTCACCGTCATCGGGACGGGTCCCGGCGGGTACGTGGCCGCCGTCCGCGCCGCCCAGATGGGCCTGAAGACCGCGATCGTCGAGCGCGACCCCGCGGGCTGCGGCGGCACCTGCCTCCAGCGGGGCTGCATCCCCACCAAGGCGCTCCTCCACACCGCCGACCTCTACGAGGACCTGAAGAACCGCAAGGAGTACGGGATCCTGGCCGAGAACGTGGGCCTCGACTTCCCCGCGGTGATGTCGCGCAAGGACCGCATCGTCCTCCGCCTCGCCAAGGGCATCGAGACCTACCTCTTCAAGAAGAACAAGATCACGCTCTTCAAGGGTCACGGCCGCCTCGAAGGCGCCAAGGCCGTGGTGGTGAAAGGCGAGGGCGGCGAGACGAAAGTCGACACGAAGAACGTCATCCTCGCCACGGGCTCCCGGCCGAAGTCGCTCCCCGGGATCGCGCCGGACGGCAAGACCATCATCACCTCGGACGAGATCCTGCAGCTCAAGGAGATCCCGAAGAGCCTGATCGTGATCGGCGCCGGCGCGGTGGGTATCGAGTTCGCGTCGATGTTCGCCCGCTTCGGCTCGACGGTGACCGTGATCGAGATGCTGCCCCGCATCCTCCCGCTGGACGACGAGGAGATCTCGGCCGAGGCGCACAAGGTGCTCGCGAAGCAGATGACGATCTACACCGGGGCCAAGACCGAGGCCGCGCTCAAGACCACGAGCGGCGTCGAGGTCGGCTTCCGCACCGCCCAGGGCGAGTCGAGGACGGTGACCGCCGACCTCCTGCTCCTCGCGGTGGGACGCGGGCCGGTGACCGACGGGCTGAACCTCGAGTCTACGAAGGTGCAGCTGGACTGCGGCTACGTGAAGACGAGCCACCTCATGGCGACGGACGAGCCCGGCATCTTTGCCATCGGCGACGTCGTCGCCCTGCCCGACCGGCCGCACCCGCAGCTCGCCCACGTCGCCTCGCACGAGGGCATCGGGGTGGCCGAGCGGCTGGCCGGCCACGCCGTCGAGGCCCTGAACTACGACCGCGTCCCCTCCGCCACCTACTGCCGGCCGGAGACGGCGGGCGTGGGGCTCACCGAGGCCGAGGCGAAGAAGCGCGGCTACGACGTCCGCGTCGGCCGCTTCAGCTTCGGGGCGCTGGCCAAGCCCCGCATTCTCGGGCACCCCGAGGGCCTGGTGAAGGTCGTCTCCGAGGCGAGGTACGACGAGGTGCTCGGCGTGCACATGGTCGGCCCCCACGTCACCGACCTCATCTCCGAGGCGTGCGTGGCCCTGCGCCTCGAGGCCACGACCGAGGAGATCTTCCGCACCATCCACCCCCACCCCACGCTGCCCGAGACGCTCATGCAGGCGGCGGAGGCCGTGTACGGCCGCGCGATCGACGCGTAGGCCCGCGAAGGAGCGAGGAGAGCCATGGCCGACGTCATCATGCCCCAGATGGGGGAGTCGATCGCCGAGGGCACGGTCACGAAGTGGCTCAAGAACGTGGGCGACCGCGTCGAGCGCGACGAGCCCCTCTTCGAGATCTCGACCGACAAAGTGGACGCGGAGATCCCTTCCCCCGCCGCGGGTATCCTGAAGGAGATCCGCGTGGCGCCCGGCACCACGGTCCCCATCAACACAGTGGTGGCGATCGTCGCGGCCGAGGGCGAGGGCTCCGCCGCCGCGGTGCCGGCGCCCGTCGCACCCCCGCCGCCCGCTCCGGCCCCACCGCCTCCCCCGGTCGCCGCCCCCGCGCCGCCGGCCGCGCCGGCGGTCGAGTTCCAGATCGAGGGAGAACGGGCCGCGGCGCTTCCCCCTCCCGCGCCCGAGAAGCCGCATGCCGAGGCGACCGCCGAGGAGCTCCGCCTCACGCGCTCGTCACCGGTCGTCCGCAGGATCGCGGCGGAGCACCAGGTGGACATCCGTGGCATCCCGGGCACCGGCATCGGCGGTCGGGTCACCAAGCAGGACATCCTGGGCCACATCGACACCCGCCGCGCCGCGCCCGAGCCGCTCGTCCCCGCTCCGGTGGCTCCCCCGGCCGCCGCACCCGCGGCCGTCGTCGCCCCCGCGGCTCCGGCGAGCGTCCCGGCCGCCGCACCCGGCGGCGCCCGCGTCGAGGTGGTGCCGATGTCGCCGATCCGCCGGAAGACGGCCGAGCACATGGTCCTCTCGAGGCGCACCTCGGCCCACGTCTGCACGGTCTTCGAGATCGACATGACTCGGATCGACCAGCTCCGCCAGAAGCACAAGGCCTCCTTCGAGGAGCGAGGTGTCCGCCTCACCTACACTCCCTTCATCCTGAAGGCCGTCGTGGACGCGCTCAAGGCCTTCCCGGTGCTGAACGCCAGCATCGACGGCGACAACGTCGTCTACCACAAGGACGTCAACCTCGGAGTGGCGGTCGCCCTCGACTGGGGCCTCATCGTCCCCGTCGTCCACCACGCCGACGAGAAGAACGTGCTCGGCCTGGCCCGCGCGGTGAACGACCTCGCGGACCGCGCCCGCGCGAAGAAGCTCAAGGTCGAGGAGGTGCAGGGCGGCACCTTCACCGTCACGAACCCCGGCGTCTTCGGCAGCCTCTTCGGCACCCCGATCATCAACCAGCCCCAGGTCGCCATCTTCGCCATCGGCACGATCGAGAGGCGTCCGGTCGTCCGTGACGACGCCATTGCCATCCGGACCATGTGCTACGTCGCGCTGACTTTCGACCACCGCCTCGTGGACGGGGCCGACGCGGACCGCTTCATGGCGCAGGTCAAGACCACGCTCCAGGAGTTCGACGAAGCCGCGCTCTAGTCATTCCGAGGGCGGCGTCCGGGACGGCGCCCGAGGAATCCGCCGACCGGCCGGCCGCGGGGGTGGTTGGCCGGCCCCGCCGAGGATCTCGCCGTGGCTGTGAATTGGCCGCATCGTGCCAAACCCCGCTCGAGCCTAGGGTGCACCTGGCGCTCGAGCGCGGAGTGACCCGCCGGTGACCCGGCCACTCGTCGTCCGGCGCCTGGGGCGGGTGGCGTACGCCCGCGGGCTCGAGATCCAGGAGTCGCTCGTGGCCGAGCGGCAGGCCGGCCGCGTCGACGATCAGCTCCTGCTCCTCGAGCACGACCCGGTCTTCACCCTCGGCCGCAACGCGAGGCGGGAGAACGTGCTCTTGCCCGCGGACGCGCTGCGCCAGCGGGGCTTCGAGGTCTTCGACACCGGCCGCGGGGGCGACGTCACCTACCACGGCCCCGGACAGGTCGTGGGCTACCCCATCCTCGACCTCTCGCCCCACCACCGGGACGTGCACCGCTACGTGCGCGACCTGGAGGAGGTGATGATCCGGACTTGCGCCGGCTACGGCCTCGAGGCCGGGCGCGCCCCCGGGTTGACCGGCACCTGGGTGGGCCAGGACAAGATCGGCGCGATCGGCGTCCGGATCGCCCGCTGGGTGACGTCGCACGGCTTCGCCTTCAACGTCGCGACCGACCTCTCCGCCTTCGACCTCATCGTGCCCTGCGGCATCCGCGGCCGCGGCGTCACGAGCCTCGCCCGCCTCCTCGGCCGGCCCGTGCCGCTCGGCGAGGTCGTGGACCAGCTCGCGGTCCACTTCGCGACGGTCCTCGACCGGGCCCTCACCGAGGCCGGGCCCCTGTAACCTCGGAGGCCTGCGCCCCGGGACTCGCCGGCGCGAAGGCCTACGGCTTGGTATGGTTCCGGGCTTCCTGGTAGAGGCGGGCGTTGCGCAGCGCGATCACCAGGAACTCGGCGAGGGTCTCCCCCGCCGCCACGTCGTCGAGGGCGAAGGCGAAGGGCTGCTCGCTCTGGAAGTCCAGGACGCCGAGCACCTCAGAGCCCTCCAGGAGCGGGATCACCATCTCGGAGCGCGTGCCCGGCACGTCGGCGTGGTAGTCCGCGTCGCGGGTCACGTCGCCCACGACCTGCGGGGCGCGAAGGCGCAGCGCGCGGCCGATGATCCCGCCCGGGGGACCCTGCGCGCGCCCCGCGCTCTGGCGCCCGAGGCCCGCCCGCCCCGCCCACCGCCCGAGGAGCGCGCCCTCGTCGCCGAGGACCACGACCGCCACGTAGGTGTGGTTCATGCGCGCCCGGATCTGGTCGGCCGCCTGCTGCATCAGCTCCTCGGGCTCCCGGATGGCCGCGATGCGGTGGGCCACCGACGACAGGAGCCCGATCTGCTCGCCGCGGTGGCGGCTCTCCGCCTCGGCCCGTCGCAGCGCCTCGTTCGCCCGCTGCACGTCTCTCGCGCGCTCCGCCGCCCGCGCCGCCTGCTCCTGCGCCTCGACCAGCCGGCGCGAGGACTCGTCCTCCTGCGCGGCGAGGAGCGCCTCGAGGCGACGGTCCCCGAGCTCGTCGAGGGCGACGAGGGTCTCCGCGAGCGAGTCGCGGTCGGGGCAGGCCGAGACGAGCACGGAGGCGAGGCAGCGGTCCAGCACCCGGATGTCGAGGGCGGCACCGAGCAGGCTGGCGCCGCGCCAGGCCTCCCGCTCCGCCCGGCGCGCTTCCTCCGCAAGAAACCCCTCGACGTCCCCGGCCGACAGGCGCGCGAGGAGCGCGTCGAGCTCGCGAGCGCAGCCCTCCCGCGCGCCCGCCTCCGCGATGCCGCGCAAGTCGGCGACCGCCCGCACCCAGTCACCGAGCAGCGCGTCCCGGTGCGGCTGCAGCCACTCCGCCGCCCGCTGCAGGGTCGCCGCCAGCCGGCTCATCGCGGCTTCTCCCCCCGGTGAAGACTGGCGATCCCCCCGGTGAGCGGCCGCCAGCGGACGTCGGCGAACCCCGCCTCCGCCATGAGCCCCGCGAACGCATCCGGCGCCGGGAACCTCCCGACCGACGCCGGCAGGTAGGAGTACGCCGACGCGTCGCCGCTCACGAGCCCGCCGAGGCGCGGCAGGACGCGGCGGAAGTAGAACCGGTAGGCCACGCCGAAAGCTCCCTTCGGCATCGAGAACTCGAGCACCACGAAGCGGCCTCCCGGTCGCAGCGCCCGCCGCACCTCGCGCATCGCCGCCACGGGGTCGCCCACGTTCCGGATCCCGAACGCCACGAGCGCGCCGTCGAAGAGGCTGTCGCGCACCGGGAGGCGCTCGCCGTCCCCTCCCGCGAGCGCGGCCCGGCCGGCGTAGCCGCCCCGCGCGAGCTTCGCCGCCCCCCGGACCAGCATGCCGTGCGAGAGGTCGACGCCGAGGCCCGATTGACGGGGATCGCGCCCCAGCGCCTCGATCAGCAGGTCGGCGGTGCCGGTGCAGAGGTCGAGGATGCGGGCAGGGGGCGGTACCTCGAGGAAGTCCACCGCCCGCCGGCGCCATCGGACGTCCGTGCCCCCCGAGAGCAGGCGGTTGAGGAGGTCGTACCGAGGCGCGATCCGGTCGAACATCGCCCGGACCGCCGCCTTCTCCGGCGCCCCGGGCGTCGGGGTGACCGCGCTCATGCTCACCTGCTGGAACCCACCCACCGAAACCCGGATTCTACCTTGGCCCGGCATTCTGCCTGCCGGCCGGGCCTTGGCCCGGCAGCCTTCAGCCCAGCCAGGCCGCGGCCGCGGTGAAGGCCAAGTAGCCGAGGCTCAGCTGCCCCGCGAGCTGCGACAGCTCCAGATGGGTGTGCGCGTTCACGAGCCCGGGCAGGAGGACGCCGGGCCCCAGGGCGCGCACCGGCGCGTCGGGCTCGCCCGAATCGCCCGCGCGACCCACCCACGCCACCCGTCC
>JBGPQQ010000188.1:0-6574 GCA_041489115.1 Vicinamibacteria bacterium
GCCGCGCTCGCCCGGCTCGCGGTGTACCCGTGGCTCGGGAACGTGCGCGAGCTGCGGAACGTGATCGAGCGGGCCATGATCCTCGACCCCGGGCGCGGGCTCCAGGACCTCGACCTCGCCCCCGCGGGCGCGGGGGCGCCCCCGGCCGAGGGCACGAGCCTCGTCGAGCGCGAGCTCAACCTCCGCGATGCGCTCAACAAGCTCGAGCGCGAGCTGCTGCTCGAGGCGCACCGCCGCGCGGGCGGCGTGCGGAAGGAGGCGGCGCGCCTCCTCGGGATCGACCCCCGCAACCTGAGCTACTACATGCGGAAGCACGACCTCGACGCCGACGCCGTCGAGGAGTGACCGGCCTCACCCCGGGGTTTGACGGGCGCGGGGCGAGGCCTTAGCCTCCACGCGGGCTCGAGGGTGGCGTCTCCCGCGACGGCCTGGACGAGGACATGGAGAAACTGACGATCGGGCTGCTGTCGCTCCAGGTCGCGCAGACGCTGGGCCAAGCGGTGCTCGCGCTGGCCCTCGTCCTGATCCTGGGCGCGTTCCAGCGCGTCTACAGGCACGCTTACCTGCGTCACTGGGCACTCAGCTGGCTGGCCCTCGTCGTCTACATCCTCGGATGGATGGCGACCCCGTGGGCGGCGGGAGGCGCGGCGCCGATTCGTGGGGCGGTGCACGCGGTGACCTTCGTCGCCGCGTACCTCCAGATCGCCTGGCTTCTGCTCGGGGCGCGGGGGCTCGCGCGGGGCGAGGAGCCGAGCCGGCGGGCGGTGGCCCTGGCGCTCGGTGCGGCCGTTCTCGCGGGCCTCGCTTCGGTCGCGCCGGCGCTCGCGGGGGCGACCGCCCCGACCCCCCGGGGTGTCCGGTGCCTGGTGGCGGGCGTCGCCTACCTGTTTGCCGCCTTCGTGCTTCTGCCGCGGGGGCGCTCCGCGCCCATCGGGCGCGACTTCGCGCGGCTCGCGCTCACGCTGTGGGCGGCGAACCAGCTCGCCTACTTCGCGCTGAGCTTCCTCCCCCGGCTCGAGCAGGAGCCGGTGCTCGCGCCCCTCTCCGCCTTCGACATCGTCTCGACCGCGCTCATCGGCATCGCGCTCGTGGCCTGGCTTCTGGAGGGGGAGCGCGAGCGGCAGGTCCACGCGGTCGAGCTGGCGCGCCGGCGCGAGCGGGCCCAGGCCTGCGTCTACCGCATCTCGGAGGCGGCCCGGACGGTGTGGGACCTCCCCGCGCTCTTCCGCTCCATCCACGAGAGCCTGGGCGACGTGCTCCCCGCCCGGAACTTCTACATCGCGCTCCACGACCCGTCCTCGGGCCTCCTGAGCTTCCCGTACTTCGAAGACGAGCGCGACTCGACCCCCGCGCCGAAGCCGCTCGGCCGTGGCCTCACCGAGTACGTCCTTCGGACACGCCAGCCCCTCCTGGCGACGCCCGAGGTGTTCCGGGGGCTCGTGGCCCGCGGCGAGGCGGAGCTCATCGCGAGCGACTCGGTGGACTGGTTGGGGGCGCCGCTCCTGGCGCGGGGCGAGGCGATCGGGGTGGCCGCCGTGCAGACCTACGACCCAGCGGTGCGGCTCGGGCCGGAGGAGAAGGACCTCTTCGTCTTCGTGTCCGGGCAGATCGCCGCCGCGATCGAGGCCAAGCGGGCAGAGGACGCGCTCCGCCAGAGCGAGACCCGGCTTCGCGTGGCGATCCAGCAGGTGCCGGCCGTCCTCTGGACGACGGACGACGCGCTGCGCTTCACCTCGTCTCTCGGCGCCGGCCTCTCCGCCCTCGGCCTCGCGCCCAACCAGGTGGTGGGCCTGTCGCTCGACCAGTACCTCGGGGCGGGCAGCGCGGCTCTCGACCGGCACCGGCTCGCCTTGCGGGGGGAATCCGTCGGCTACGAGTACGAGCAGGAGGGCCGGTGGTTCACCACGCACCTCGAGCCGCTCCGCGACGCCGCCGGCGCCATCCGCGGCACGGTGGGGATCGCGGTGGATATCACGGCGCTGCGGCAGGCCGACCGGGCCCTGCGCGACTCCGAGGCGCGGCTCCGGCAGGTCATCGACCTCGTGCCGCACTTCATCTTCGCCAAGGACGAGGAGGGACGCTTCCTCCTCGTGAACCGGGCGGTGGCCGACGCCTACGGCACGACGGTGGACCGCCTGATCGGACGCACCGACGCGGACTTCGCGCAGTCGGAGGAGGAGGTGCGGCACTTCCGCGAGGACGACCTCGAGGTGATGCGGAGCGGGAAGCCCCGGGTCGCCTTCGAGGAGCCGATCACCGACGCGCGGGGGCGCGTCCGGTATCTCCAGACCACCAAGATCCCCTTCGCGTTCTCCGGCACCGGCCGTCCCGCGGTCCTCGGCGTGTCGATCGACATCACGGAGAGAAAGGCCGCGGAGGAGGCCCTGCGGCGGGCGGCGAAGGAGGAGAGCCTCACCGTGCTCGCGGGTGGGGTGGCTCATGACTTCAACAACCTGCTCGCCGCCATCCTGGGACACGCCTCGCTCGCGCTCAAGCAGCTTCCCGAGGGGAGCCTCGTGCGGCGGCACGTCGAGAAAGCGGCGAGCGCGGTGGAGCGGGCCGCCGACCTCACCCGGCAGATGCTGGCCTACTCGGGCCAGGGGCACTTCGTGGTCCGGCCCACCGACGTGAACGCGCTCGTGCGCGAGAACCTCCCCCTTCTCGAGGTCGCGGTGCCCAAGCGCGTGAAGCTCGAGGCGCTCCTCGACGGCGAGCTGCCCCTCGTGGACGCCGACGTGGGCCAGCTCCAGCAGGTCCTGATGAACCTCGTCATCAACGGGGCGGAGGCCATCGGCGAGCGCGGGGGGACGGTGACCGTGGCCACGGGTGCGCGGGCCGTGGGGGCGTCCGACCAGGCGCTGTGGCGGGCCAGCGGCCTGCCGCTCGCCCCGGGCCGGTACGTGCTCCTCGAGGTGCGCGACGACGGCCCGGGCATGGACGCGGAGACCGCTAACCGGATCTTCGAGCCCTTCTTCACCACCAAGTTCACCGGGCGCGGCCTCGGCCTCGCCGCCGTGCTCGGCGTGGTGCGCGGCCACCGGGGCGCCCTGAGCGTGGAGAGCGCACCGGGGCAGGGCACGGTCTTCCGCATCCTCCTCGCGCCGAGCGCGCGCGAGGCCGCGCCGGCGGTCGCGGGGGCGGCGGCGCCGGCCGGGCGGGGCCGGACCCTCCTCCTCATCGACGACGAGGCCGTGGTGCGCGACATGGTCGGCGAGGTCCTCGAGGCTGAGGGGCTCGAGGTGCTGCGGGCCGAGGACGGCGCCCGGGGCGTCGCCCTCTTCCGGGAGAACGCGGCCCGCGTCGACGTCGTGCTGCTCGACCTCTCGATGCCCGGCCTGAGCGGGGAGGAGACGTTCCGGCTGCTGCGCGAGATCGATGCGGGCGTGCGGGTCATCCTGTCGTCGGGCTACGACCACGACGAGGCGCAGGGCCGGCTCGGGTCGGGTCCTCCCGCCGGCTTCATCCAGAAGCCCTACCGCCCCGAGCAGCTCATGGCCGAGATCGACCGCTGCCTTCGCCAGCCGCCCGCCTGACCCGGCGTCGCGCTCAGGCGCCGAGGGCGTCGTAGGTCGGCTTCAGCGCCGGGTAGAGCTCGCGGTAGCGCGGATAGAGGGCCTCGTAGGCCTTCGTCCACTCGGCCACCGGCTCGTCGCGGCCCGTGACGGCGATGGTCGCATCGCAGGCGGCCTCGACCGTCGGCCACGCGCCGACGCCCACCCCGCCGAGGAGCGCCGCGCCGTAGGCCGCGCCCTCCGTGCTGTTGACCGTCACCATCGGCAGGCCGAGCGCGTTCGCCACGATCCGGCGCCAGAGCGAGCCTTTTGCCCCCCCGCCGGCGATCCGGACCTCCTTCACCGTGCCGAGGCCGGCGCCCTGCAGCAGGCTGAAGCAGTCCTTCATCGAGAAGGCGACGCCCTCGAGGACGGCGCGGGTCAGGTGCCCGCGCCGGTGGCGCAGGGTCAGGCCGACGAAACCGCCACGAGCGAGCGGGTCGGGATAGGGCGTCCTCTCGCCGGAGAGATAGGGCAGGAACAGCAGCCCCTCGCTTCCCGCCGGGGCCTCCCCGGCCTCGGTCACGAGGTCGGCGAAGCTCTCCTTCGGGGCGAGCGTGTCGCGGTACCACTGCAGGCTGCCCGCGGCGGAGAGCGTGACCCCCATGAAGTGCCAGCGGCCCGGCACGGCGTGGCAGAAGGCGTGGAGACGCCCCTCGGGCTCGACGAGCGGGGCGTCGGTCGTCGCGAAGACGACGCCGGAGGTGCCGAGCGTGAGCGAGACGACGCCGGGGCGCACCGCGCCCGCGCCGACGGCGCCCGCCGCCTGGTCGCCGCCTCCGGCCACGACCGGCGTGCCGGCGGCGAGGCCCGTCTCGGCCGCCGCCTCGGCCGTGACCGTCCCGGTCCTCTCGGGCCCCTCGAACGTCGGCGGCAGCCACTCCGCCGGGATCTGCAGCTTCTCGAGGACGAGCTTCGACCAGGTGCGGGCCTTGAGCTCGAACAGGATGGTCCCGGAGCCGTCGGCCTTGTCCATCGCCGCTTCGCCGGTGAGGCGCAGGCGCACGTAGTCCTTCGGCAGCAGGACGAGCTTCGCCTTCGCGTAGACCTCGGGCTCGTGGTTGCGAACCCAGAGGATCTTCGGGGCGGTGAAGCCGGTCAGGGCGGCGTTGCCCGTCTCGCGGATGAGCGCGGCCCTGCCGACCCGCTTCTCGATCTCCGCGCACTCGGCGCCCGTGCGCTGGTCGTTCCAGAGAATGGCGGGGCGGAGGACCTCGCGCTTCCCGTCCAGGAGGACGAGTCCGTGCATCTGGCCGGTGAGGCCGACGGCCGCCACCTCGTCGCCCTTCGCCCCGGCCTCGGTGAGGGCCTTGCGGACGCTCGCCGCGGTTCCCTTCCACCACTCGCGCGGGTCCTGCTCGGACCAGAGGGGCTTCGGGGTCTGGAGGGTGAGGGCGGTGGTGGCCGAGGCGGCCACCCGTCCCTCGTCGTCGATCAGGAGCGCTTTCGCGCCCGTCGTGGAAACGTCGATGCCCAGAAAGTAACGCGCCATGCCGTTCTCCATGTCATCCCGAGAAGCCCCGTTCGTGTCGGGCGACGAGGGATCCGCAATCGGTCCGTTGTGCGCGGGGGCGGTGCGCCTCCTCCCACCCCCCGGCCCTCGTATGGGGGTGGGGCCCCGAGGCGACGCGCCCCCGCTCCCCGGCCGGCGGGCTCAGCGCACCCCGAGCAGGACCTCGATGGTGAGCTGGTCGAGCTTCTCGTAGCCGAGGCCGCGGGCGCCGAGGGCCTTGCGGTCGAAGGCGTAGCCCTTGAGCGCATCGGCCGTGGCCTTGCTGTAGCCGGCGACCTTCGGCAGGCCGTCGGTCGGCACGTTCGACAGCTCGCGCACGAGGCCCTGGATCTCCTTGTCCTCGTTCCAGCGCTTCGCCTTCTCCTTGTAGATCAGGTAGCTGCGCATCGAGCCGCGGGCGAAGTCCTTCACGCCCTCGACGTCCTCGGTGCGGTAGGCGTGCGAGTCGAAGTGGCGCATCCCGGGGTACTTCACGTCCTCGAGGAACTTCACGAGGAAGAAGCAGCTCTTGATCGAGTGCGAGCCAAAGCGCAGGTCCTGGTCGTAGCGGCCGAAGGCCTGGTCGTTGAGGTCGATGTGGAAGAGCTTGCCCGCGTCCCACGCCTGCGCGACCGCGTGCATGAAGTTGAGGCCGGACATGTGCTCGTGGGCGAGCTCGGGGTTGACGCCCACCATCTCCGGGTGGTCGAGGGTCTCGATGAAGCCGAGGAACGAGCCGGTGGTCGGCAGGTAGATGTCGTGCCGCGGCTCGTTGGGCTTGGCCTCGAGGGCGAAGACGAGGTCGTACTTCCTGTCCTTGACGTAGTGGGTCAGGAAGTTGAGGGCGTCGCGGAAGCGCTTGCCCGCGTCGAGCGGGTTCTTCGTGGCGTCGCTCTCGACGCCCTCGCGGCCGCCCCAGAAGACGTACACCTTCGCCCCCAGCTCCACGCCGAGGTCGATCGCGTTCATCGTCTTCTGCAGGGCGTAGGCGCGCACGCGCGGGTCGTTCGACGTGAAGGCCCCGTCCTTGAACGCGGGGTCGCTGAAGAGGTTCGTGGTCGCCATCGGGACCTCGATCCCGGTGTCGGCCAGCGCCTTCTTGAAGTCCTTCACGATCTGGTCGCGCTGGGCCGGGGTGGCGTCGATCGGCACGAGGTCGTTGTCGTGGAAGTTGACGCCGTAGGCCCCCACCTCGGCCAGGAGGTGGACGATCTGGACGGGGCTCAGCACCGGGCGTACCGGCTCGCCGAACGGGTCGCGGCCGGGGTTGCCGACCGTCCAGAGGCCGAACGTGAACTTGTGCTCCGGCTTCGGCGCGTACTGATCGCTCATCGGAAAGGCTCCTTAAAGGGAATGAGTCGGGTGAGATCGCGGGGAAGAGAAGGGCCAGGGGCGAAAGAACCCGAAACCCGAGGCGAAGCGCCTCGGGAGGAAAGAGGACGAACGGCCAGGGGGCGGGAGGCCCCGGGGAATAGGGACCCGAAACGGCAAGGCTGAACCCAGCTTTCTTTGATTTGGGGGGCTTTGCCCC
>JBGPQQ010000189.1:0-6561 GCA_041489115.1 Vicinamibacteria bacterium
CGCGCGGCGGCGCTCCGCCCCGGTCCCGAGACGCTGCGGGCGGCCGAGGCGCGCACGCTCGCGCGGGTGGCAGCGGGGGTCGGCCTGATGCTCGCGCCGGTGGGCGCGCTCTGGGCCCTGTACCCAGTGTAGCTAGCGCCGCTCTCCGTGCCCTGGCCCGTGGGCCGCGGGAGGCCGAACGGCCACGGCCTGCTGGACATGGGGACGATCGTCCACGAGTGGTGCCTCGACTGGTACGACGCCGACTACTACGCCTCGTCGCCGTCGCTCGCTCCGCGGGGTCCCGGGGAGGGTGAGCGGCGCGCGAGCCGCGGTGGCTCGTGGCGTCACCACGTTCGGTGGTCACCACCCTCCGCGAGGAGCAGCCTGCCGCCCGGGTTTCGCTACGCCGACTACGGCTTCCGCGTGCTGCGGGAGGCCGCGAGGGCAACACGCTCCTGATGCTCGCCGCGGGCGTCCTCTGCCTCGTGTCACAGTTGCGTCATACCGCACGGATACCGGCTGGTGGCCCCGGCACCGGTGCTAGAGTCGCGGCGTGGCCGATCCCGAAGCACGCGCCGCCGGCGGCGCCACCGAGCCGGAACCGGCGATCATCCAGGGAGGCATGGGCGTCGCCGTCTCGAGCTGGCGCCTGGCCCGCGCGATCTCGACGGTCGGCCAGCTCGGCGTCGTGTCCGGAACCGCGCTCGACATCGTGCTGGCGCGCCGCCTGGAAGTCGGCGACCCCACCGGCGACGTCCGCAGGGCCCTGAGGCACTTCCCGTCCGCCGAGGTGGCCGAGCGCGTCCTCGAGAGCCACTTCGTCCCCGGGGGCAGAGCGGAGGGCGAGCCCTTCGCGGGCGTGCCGATGCCCACGGCCGCGCCCACCCGCCGCCGCCAGGAGCTGGCGGTCGTCGCCGGGTTCGTCGAGGTGTTCCTGGCCAGAGAAGGCCACGGGGGTCTCGTCGGCATCAACTTCCTCGAGAAGATCCAGATGCCCACGCCGGCCACGCTGTACGGTGCTCTCCTGGCGGGGGTCGACTACGTGCTGGTCGGAGCGGGCATCCCCCGCGACATCCCCGGCCTGATCGACGGCCTCGTCCGACACGAGGCGGTGACGCTGCCCCTGCACGTCACCGGTGCCCGGCCCGAGGAGCCCTTCGAGATCCGCTTCGATCCGCGCGGGATTCTCTTGAAGGCTCCGCCTCCACTGCGGCGGCCGCGCTTCCTGGCCATCGTCGCCTCGGCCACTCTCGCCGTCAGCCTGGCCCGGCGCACCGAGGGCGTCGACGGCTTCGTGGTGGAGGGGCCGACCGCCGGTGGCCACAACGCGCCCCCTCGCGGCCCGCTGACCCTGGAGCGGGGTCAGCCCGTCTACGGCCCGCGCGACGAGGTCGACCTCGCCAAGTTCCGCGCCCTGGGCCTGCCCTTCTGGCTGGCCGGCGGCTACGCGACACCGGACCGGCTGCGACAGGCGCGGAACGAGGGCGCGGCCGGCATCCAGGTGGGTACGGCCTTCGCGTTCTGTGAGGAATCGGGGTTGGATCCCACCCTCAAGGCGCGCGTGATCGCCCGCGCCCGCAACGGCGGCACCGGCGTCTTCACCGACCCGCTGGCTTCGCCGACCGGCTTCCCCTTCAAGGTGGCGCAGCTCGAGGGGACGCTGTCCGACGCGGGCGTCTACGAGGCGCGTGAGCGGCGGTGCAACCTCGGCTACCTGCGCGAGCTGTACCGCCGGGACGACGGCACCCTGGGCTACCGGTGCCCCGGCGAGCCCGTCGACGACTACGTCCGCAAGGGCGGCCGGATCGAGGACACGGACGGCCGCAAGTGCGTCTGCAACGGGCTGTTGGCTACCGTGGGCCTCGGCCAGCGCCGCGACGGGTGGGCCGAGCCGGCGATCGTGACCGCCGGCGACGACCTCGAGCAGCTGGCCCGCCTGCTGCCCGACGGCGGGAGCTCCTACGCGGCCGCCGACGTGGTCGCCTATCTGCTCGACAGGGGGGTCCGAGCGGAGTAGAATCCTTACAATGAGACGGATTCCTTACCGGAGGTAAGATGCCGACCGCCACCGTGACGAGCAAAGGGCAGGTGACCCTCCCCCGGAAGGTCCGCGAGGCGCTGCGGGTCCGGCCGGGCGACCGCATCGACTTCGTGCTCGGCGCGGACGGGGAGGTGCGGGTGCGGGCGGGCGAAGTGGACGTCAGCGAGATCAGGGGGCTCCTGCACCGGCCGGGCCGCGAGCCGGTGAGCCTTCAGGCCATGGAGGAGGCGATCTCCCGGCGCGGCGAGGCACGATGATCGGCCTCGACACGAACGTCCTGGTGCGCTACTTGACCCAGGACGACGTCCGTCAGGCGAAGCACGCCGACGCCCTCGTGGCGGAGGCGGTCGGCAGCGGGACCCGCCTCTTCGTCAGTTCCGTCGCGTTGTGCGAGCTCGTGTGGGTGCTCCGCGGGGCCTACGCCGTAGACAAGCCCACGATCGTCATGGCCCTCGAGCGGGTCCTCGCTACCTCGCAGTTCGAGATCGACCAGAAGGACATCGTGCGCGAGGCGCTCGAGGACTACCGGGGGAGCGGGGGCGACTTCGCCGACTACCTGATCGGACGCCGTGGCCGGGAAGCCGGCTGCGACAAGACGGCGACGTTCGACCGGCGCCTGAAGACGAGCGATCTCTTCCGCGTGCTCCCGTCCTGATCGAGAGCGGCGAACCGCCTGCGCGGAGGTACGCCAACCTGCCCGAGGAGACCGGCCACTACTTGGCCCGGCTGCAGGGCGTGGATGCGGCGCGCGGGGTCCTCGCCCTCCATCGGCGTGCCGGTCCGGCTCAGGCGTCGCCGACCAGCCGCAGCAGGTACTGGCCGTACTCGCTGTTGCGCATGCCCTCGCCGAGGCGGCGCACGTCGTCGGCCGTCACGTAGCCCATGTTGAGGGCCACCTCCTCGGGGCACGCGACCTTGAGGTCCTGCCGCTGCTCGATCGCCTGGATGAAGGTCGAGGCCTGCAGGAGCGCCTCGTGCGTGCCGGTGTCGAGCCAGGCCATGCCCCGGCCCAGCACCTCGACGTGGAGGTCTCCCGTCTCGAGGTACGCGCGGTTCACGTCGGTGATCTCGAGCTCGCCGCGGGGCGAGGGCTTCAGCGAGGCGGCGATCTCGAGGACGCGGTTGTCGTAGAAGTAGAGGCCGGTCACCGCGTAGGGCGAGCGGGGCCGCGCCGGCTTTTCCTCGAGGCCGATCGCCTTGCCGCCCACGTCGAACTCCACGACGCCGTAGCGCTGGGGGTCGCGGACGCGGTAGGCGAAGACCGTGGCCCCGGTGGCGCGCCGGGCCGCCTTCTGCAGCAGGTGTGGCAGGTCGTTGCCGTAGAAGACGTTGTCGCCGAGGGCGAGGGCGGCGCCGTCACCACCGACGAACTCGCGCCCGATGCGGAAAGCCTGGGCGAGGCCCTCCGGCCGCGGCTGCGCGGCGTAGGCGAGCCGGACCCCGAACTGCGACCCGTCGCCCAGGAGCCGCCGGAAGCCGTCCTGCTCGTGCGGGGTCGTGATCACGAGGACGTCGCGGATGCCCGCCAGCATCAGCGTGCTGAGCGGGTAGTACACCATCGGCTTGTCGTAGATGGGGATGAGCTGCTTCGAGACCCCGAGGGTGATGGGGTGGAGCCGCGTCCCAGAGCCCCCGGCGAGGATGATGCCCTTCATGGGGCGGCAGCATACCACCGGCTCCCTGCAGGCCCAGGGCCGGCCCCGCGGCGGGAGCCCGGCGGGCCCGGCGTGGCGGGGGGTCGGGCCCTTCGCGTATGCTGCCGGGATGAGCGGGGCCGTCGAGGGGGCACGTGACCGACTGTTCCGCATCGTGCGGGGGGACTTCCGTGTCCGCCGCGGGCACCCGCTGCCGTACGGGGCCTCGGCGCGGCGCGAGGGGGTGAACTTCTCCGTCTTCTCGAAGCACGCGACCGCGGTCAGCCTGGTCCTCTTCGCCCCCGGGGAGAGCGAGCCCGTGCTCGAGCTGCCCCTCGATCCCCGCTACAACAAGACGGGCGACGTCTGGCACGTCTTCGTCGAGGGCATCGACCCGGGCATCGAGTACGGCTTCCGCGCCGACCGCAGCCCCAACCCGACGCCCCAGGTGCTGCGCTTCGACCGGGGCAAGGTGCTCATCGACCCCTACTCGAAGGCGGTGGTGGGCCTCGAGAGGTGGGGCGAGGTCGCGGCCGAGAAGGGCCGCCTCGAGCGGCTGCGCTCCCGTGTCGTGGACGAGGAGTTCGACTGGGGCCACGAGCACCCGCTCGCCGTCCCCCTCGCCGACTCGGTCATCTACGAGCTGCACGTCCGCGGCTTCACCCGCCACCCGACGTCGGGCGTCGGCCACCCCGGCACCTTCCGCGGGGTCGTCGAGAAGATCCCCTACCTGAAGGACCTCGGGGTGACCGCGGTCGAGCTCATGCCGGTGACCGAGTTCGAAGAGTGCGACAACCCACGCACGAACCTCCTCACCGGGGAGCCGCTCCGGAACTTCTGGGGCTACCAGCCGGTCTCCTTCTTCGCCCCGAAAGCCTCCTACGCCGCCAACGGAGCGCCGGGCGAGGCGGTGCGCGAGTTCAAGGCCATGGTGGAGGCGCTGCACGAGGCGGGGATCGAGGTGATCCTCGACATCGTCTTCAACCACACCGGCGAGGGCGACGAGCGGGGCGCCACCTTCTGCTGGCGCGGCCTCGACAACCCGACCTACTACCTCCTCGAGCCGAAGACCGGGAAGTACCTCAACTACTCCGGCTGCGGGAACACGCTCAACTGCAACCACCCGGTGGCGCGCTTCCAGATCCTCGCCGCCCTCCGCTACTGGGTGACCGAGATGCACGTGGACGGCTTCCGTTTCGACCTCGCGTCCATCCTCGGGCGCGGGCGCGACGGCGAGGTGCTCCCGAACCCGCCGCTCCTCGAAGCGATCGCCGGCGACCCGGTGATGGCCGACGTGAAGCTCATCGCCGAGGCGTGGGACGCGGCCGGCCTCTACCAGGTGGGCAGCTTCCCGAGCTGGGGCCGCTGGGCCGAGTGGAACGGGCGCTTCCGCGACGAGGTGCGGCGCTTCGTGAAGAGCGACGCGGGGATGACCCGGCTGCTCGCGACACGGCTTTCCGGCAGCCCCGACCTCTACTGGGGCGGGGACCGCGCGCCGTGGCACTCGATCAACTTCCTCACCAGCCACGACGGCTTCACCCTCGCCGACCTCGTCTCCTACGACGACAAGCACAACTGGGAAAACGGGGAGGGAAACACCGACGGCCACCCCGAGAACCTCTCCTGGAACTGCGGCGAGGAGGGACCGTCGTCGCGCTTCGAGGTGAGCGCGCTGCGCCGGCGCCAGCAGAGGAACTTCCTCACCCTCCTCTTCCTCTCCCAGGGCGTCCCGATGCTCCTCGCCGGGGACGAGTTCGGCCGCACCCAGCGCGGCAACAACAATGCCTACTGCCAGGACAACGAGACCTCGTGGGTCGACTGGGCGCTCCTCGAGCGGAACACTGACCTCTTCCGCTTCACGCAGCGGCTCATCCGCTTCCGCAAGGCGCACCCCTCGCTGCGGCGGCGGACGTTCTTCGAGGACGAGGCGAAGCCACCGGTGGCCTGGCACGGGACGCAGCTCGGGAAGCCCGACTGGACCGGCGAGTCGCGGACGCTCGCCATGCACCTCCTCGCGGCGAACGGTGACGAGCCCATCTTCCTGATCGCGAGTGGGCACTGGGAGGCGAAGTCGTTCGAGTTGCCGAAGCCGCCGCCGGGGACGTCGTGGCGGAGATTCGTCGACACGAGCCTGCCGCCCGGCGAGGACGCGCTCGAGCCCGGCGCCGAGGCGCCGGTCGCGGTGGGCCGCTACGGCGCCGGCCCCCGCTCGGTGGTGGTGCTCGTCGGGCGGTAAGGTGGGCCGGGCGGGTCTCTCTTCCGTGGCCGGGCTGCTGCTCCTCCTCGTGGCGTGCGGAGGGGCGTCGGGTCCGACCGAGGCCCCGTCCACTCCGACGGCCGAGCCGGACTTCACGATGCTGCGGGCCTCGGGCCGGCGCATCGTGAACGAGGCCGGGCAGGCCGTCCGCCTGCGCGGCGTGAACCTCGGCGGGTGGCTCGTGAAGGAGGGCTACATCCTCCACTTGCCGGGAAAGGACCTCGACGCGCCTTCCGAGATCGACAAGGCGATCGTGGACCTCGCGGGGCCGGAGGTCGGGGCGGCGCTCCTCGACGAGTGGCGCGAGCAGTGGATCGCCGAGGCGGATCTCGCCGAGATCCGCGCCCTCGGCTTCAACTCCGTCCGCCTGCCCCTGCACTTCGCCCCGCTGTGGGACCTCGCGAGGGGAGCGCCGCGACCGGAGGGCTTCGCCTTCCTGGACCGGGTGGTCGAGTTGTGCGAGCGGCAGAGGCTGTGGCTCTTCCTCGACCTGCACTGTGCGCCGGGCGGGCAGAACGCCGGGAACATCTCGGACAGCGACGGCGTCGCGCGGCTCTACGCGGACCCCGCGAACCAGGACGCGACGGAGGCGCTCTGGGAGACGATCGCCGCCCGCTACCGCGACCGCGCCGCCGTCGGCGGGTACG
>JBGPQQ010000190.1:0-6550 GCA_041489115.1 Vicinamibacteria bacterium
CCTGGATCTCGATCTCCGCCCGGCCCGAGCCCTCGGTCCAGCGCACCGTCATCGGGATGTTGATGTCCTTGCCGGTCGCGAGCTCGTCGAGCCGGGCCTCCTCCTTCTCGGAGAGGCTCCCCGCCTTTTTCTTCTCCTTGAGCGCCTCCTCCTCCTGCTTGAGGACCGGGCTCTCGGGGCCCTTGAGCACGGTCTCGGAGACGCCGGCGTCGAAGAGGAGCCGCTTCAGGAAGCCGCCGAACTCGGTGTTGCCCTCCTCGTACGAGGACAGGTCGGTAGCCCAGTAGTAGAAGGTGCCCATCGACCCGCGCACGTCCGGGAGCGGCAACCCGCCGAGCATGTCGCCGTGGTGCAGCTCCTCGGGGGGGAACGTCACCGGCACGGTGAGGACGATGCTCTCGATCCCGTCGGCGGAGGCGGTCTTCCAGAACGAGGTCCCGCCCCGCGTCGAGAAGACCCTCGGCTTCTGGATCGGGATGAGGCCCCAGAGGAACTTCGGGGGCTCCTTGCGCACCATGTTCAGGTCCGGGAAGTAGGTCTGCAGGTCCCGGATGAGGAAGTCGTAGATGCTGTGCTTGCCCGGGTTGACGCCGGTCGCGAAGCTCGACCACGCCGTCGGCGACTCGGACGGCTGCGTCGAGCCGAGCCGCGCGAACGTTCCCTCGTCGGCGAGCGCCTTCAGGTTCGGGAGCTTCCCCTCGTCCATGAACTTTCTTGCCAGGGTCGGGTCCATCCCGTCGAAGCCCATGACGAAGACGCGCTGCTTGGTGCGGCGGAGGGGCTTGCCGCCCTCCAGGCCCTTCCGGCAGTCGACGAGAGGCAGGGAAAGGGCCAGAGCCGCCACGAGGGACACGACGGCAGCGAGACGGCGAACGGACAGCATCATCGGGAGCACCTGCCTCAAAAACCCAGTTTACCCGACGTCTCGCAATGACCGGAAACAACACCGGGGGGTCCGGGGAGCGGGGCCCGGGCTCCGCCCCCCCGTGCCCCCCCGGGTTCCTCGGACGACCTAGAATGGCCTTTGTATGTCGAGGCCTTCTTCGGTTCTCTGTCCTTCGTGCGGGGCGCTCGTCGGGGTGAAGGACCCGCAGTGCCTGAGCTGTGGCCGCCGCAACCCCGGGATGTGGGGCTTCGCCACAGTTCTGCGGAACGTGGGCGACGACATGGGCTTCGCCGTGCTGGTGATGTGGGCCTGCGGCGCGCTCTACCTCGCGTCGCTCGCCGCCGATTTCGAAGGCGTCCGCACGTCGGGGATGCTGTCCTTCTTCTCGCCGAGCGTCCCGAGCCTCTTCCTCTTCGGGGCGAGCGGCGCGGTCCCGGTCTTCGGCTACGGGCGCTGGTGGACGGTGCTGAGCGCCGCGTGGCTCCACGGCGGCGTCCTGCACATCCTCTTCAACATGATGTGGGTCCGGGACCTCGCGCCGCCGACCGCGCGGCTCTACGGACCCGGGCGCACCGTCATCATCTACACGGTGGCGGCCGTCACCGGCTTCCTGGCGAGCAGCCTGGCCGGCGCCTTCCTGCCCTTCCTGCCGCGGTTCCTCAGTGGCGCCGGGTTCACCGTCGGGGCGTCGGCCCCGATCTTCGGTCTCATCGGCGCGCTCCTCCACTACGGTCGCCGAGGCGGCAGCTCCTACATCGGCCAGCAGGCGAAGAGCCTCGCCCTCACCATGCTCCTCTTCGGCTTCATCCTGCCCGGCGTCGACAACTGGGCCCACCTGGGCGGTCTCGCCGGCGGCTGGCTCACCGCGAAGGTCCTCGATCCCCTCGAGCCCGAGCGTGGCGACCACGTGCTCGCCGCCCTCGGCTGCCTGCTGCTGTCGCTGCTGTCGGTCGGCTTCTCCGTCGTCGAGGGCCTGAAGCTCTTCCGCGGATAGCCGACGCGGCGGCTCAGGCCTTGGGGCGCTTCGGCGTTCGGGTCGCCGCGGGCTCAGGCGTGACGGCAGGGATGATCACCCTCTTGAGAGGCGAGACGATCCGGGTCGGCTCGCCCTCCTCCGGCCGGCGCATCTCGTCGCGGAGCGGGATGAGCGTCGGCTCGTGGGACCGGGCGTCGGCCGCGGCCTCGTTCTCCAGGCCCCGGCCGAAGATCGACGCGAGGTAGTGCTTCAGCGTCAGGTTGGTCGGGCCGTAGCCCTTGTCGTAGAGGTAGTGCTCGCAGGCCTCGCCCATGGCCGCGGCCGAGACGAAGCGGCGGCCGGGGGGGCGCTCGAGGGCGCGCGCGAGGAGGGTCTCGACCGCCTCCGGCACCGCCGGGTTGATCGAGCCGGCCTTCGGTATGTCGCCGGCCACCACCTTCTCCAGCACCTCGGCCGTGGTGTCGCCCGCGAACAGCCGCTCGCCGGTCAGGATCTCGAAGAGCACCGCGCCGAGGGAGAAGATGTCGCTCCTCTGGTCGGCCCGCATCTCGACCACCATCTCGGGAGCCATGTAGGCGGGCTTGCCGGCCAGGTAGCTCTCGCGGATGCCGCTGCGGGCGGCGATGCCGAAGTCGATCAGCTTGACCGTGCCCTCGGTCGTCATCATGACGTTGCTCGGGCTCACGTCGCGGTGCACGATGCGGGCCTTCTCGAAGACGTACTGCAGGCCGCGGCACACCCGGCTCGCGATGAAGACGGAGAGGTCCACGTCGGGCAGGCAGCCGAGCGCGCGGTGGCGCTCGAGATACTCGACGAGGCTCCAGCCGTCGATGAACTCGAGCACGATGCAGAGCTCCCCGCCCACGCGCTCGAAGTCGAAGATGCGGCCGATGTTCTCGTGGTCGAGGACGGCGTAGCGGCGCGCCTCCTCGACGAAGAGGCGCAGGTGCTCGGGGTCGGGGGTCTTGAGCTGCTTGACGACGATCGGGCGCTGGAACCCGGCCTGCCCGAGGAGCAGCCCCTTGCGGACGGTGCCCATGCCGCCGGCGCCTAGCTCGCGGAGGATGCGGTACTTCGGCTCGCGCAACGCGGCCCCCCAGGGTTCGGGCCGGAGGATTGCAGAGCCCCCCGGAGGTGTCAAGGCAAGGGACCGGCGGGGGGACCCGACGCTATACTGGCCGCGTTGCGCGTCCTGGCCCTCGACGTGGGCGACGTGCGGATCGGGGTGGCCCTCTCCGACGAGACGGGGACGCTCGCCTCGGGCCTCGTCACGCTGAGGTCGGCCGGCCCGAAGAAGGACGCGCAGGCCGTCGCGGCGCTCGTCCGCGAGCACGGGGTGGGCCAGGTCGTCATCGGCCTGCCCCTGCGGCTCGACGGGACGCTCGGCTCCCGGGGCGAGCAGATCGTGGCCTTCGTCGAGCGCCTCCGGCGCGTGCTGCGCGTGCCGGTCGTCACGCGGGACGAGCGGCTGACCTCCGTCGCCGCGGACGAGCGGCTGGCCGAGGCCGGCGTGAAGCGCCGCGACCGGAAGGCCCGGATCGACCAGGCCGCCGCGGCGCTCATCCTGCAGGAGTACCTCGACGAGCGGAGGGCCACGCCCGCCGGGGGGAACCCCGCGTGAGGCGCCCGCTCGCCGCCCGGGCCCGCCGCTCCCCGCGGTGGCGCTGGCCCCGCCGGGTCGGCCTCGCCCTCCTGGCGCTCCTGGCCCTCGCCGGTGGCGCCTGGGCGGCGTGGTTCTACGAGACGGCCTGGCCGAGGATCGCCGAGGGCGCGCCCGCGGTGCGGCTCGTCGTGCCCCCCGGGGCGAGCACCGACACGATCGCCCGGCAGCTGCACGCCCTCGGTCTCGTGCACCACCCCCTCGTCTTCCGGGCGCTCGCCCGGACGCGGGGGGCCGGGGCCCGGCTCCAGGCCGGCGAGTACGCCCTCTCCGGCCCGCTCTCCGTCGAGGGAATCCTCGACGCGCTCCTGCGGGGAGACGTCGTGCGCCGCGACCTGACCATCCCTGAGGGCCGCAGCCTCGACGAGGTCGCCGCCCTCGTGGTGGGGGAGGGGCTCGACCTCGAGGACTTCCTCGAGGCCGCGCGGGACCCCGCCCCCGTGCGCGATCTCGACCCCGCGGCCGCGGACCTCGAGGGCTACCTTTTCCCGGACACCTACGACGTCCCGCAGTCACCGGAGGCGCCGCGCGTGCTCGTTCGGCGCATGACGCAGCGCTTCCGGGAGGTGATCGGGCCGGAGCTCGCCCGCGTCGCGGAGCGGGGGCTGACCGTGCGGCAGGTCGTCATCCTCGCCTCGATCGTCGAGCTCGAGACCGCGCGAGCTTCCGAGCGGCCGCGCATCGCCGCCGTGTTCCTCAACCGGCTCGAGAAGGGGATGCCGCTCCAGACCGACCCCTCGATCGTCTACGCGCTCAAGAAGGCGGGCCGCTGGGACGGCAACATCCGCAGGCTCGACTTCCACATCGACTCGCCCTACAACACCTACCGCCGGGCGGGCCTGCCGCCCGGGCCGCTCGACTCCCCGGGCCGCGAGGCGATCCGGGCCGTGCTCGAGCCGGCCGAGACGAAGGAGCTCTATTTCGTGAGCCGAAACGACGGCACGCACGAGTTCAGCGAGACGCTGACCGCGCACAACCGCGCCGTGAACCGCTACCAGCGGCGGCGCGCGAGCTCCTGAGCCATGGGCGTCCGCGCTTACCCCGCCGCCCCGCCGCCCCGCGCCCGGCCCTCGGGGCCCGGCCCCGGCGCCACTCTGGTCGTCGTGCTCGTCGCGCTCCTCCTGCTGCTGGCGAATGGCCGGCCCGTCGGCACGCCGGACGCGTCCGGCGTGGCCGGCTGGCTCCTCCGCGGCGCCGTCGCCTTCGCCGGGCTCGCCTTCGAGATCGACACGGCCGGCGAGGCCCTCGTCGGCAAGGCGCTCGCCGCGCTCCTGGCCGCCCTCGCCGCGGGCGCGCTGTTCGCCGCCGTGGCGCGCCGCCACGCGACGGACGACGCGCGGTGGGCGGGGCTGCTCCTCGCTCTCGGCACGACGCTCGCCGCCGCCGCCCAGGCGTGGTCGGGCGAGGCCGCGGCGACGTGCGCGGTGGCCGTGGCCGTGCTGCTCCTCGTGCGGTCGGAGGCCGAGGAGGACGCCGGCCCGGCCACGCGCGCCGGCCTGCCGCTCGGCCTCGCCGTCGCGGTCCAGCCCTCGACCGCCGCTCTCGCCGTCGTGCTCCTGGGCGCCGGTCTCCTGCGCTGGCGGCGTCAGGGCCTGCTGGCCCTCGCCTGGGCCGCCCCGGGGGCGCTCCTCGCGGTCGCGTCCCTCGTGACCTCGCCGCCCGCCCCATCGTCGCTGGCTCCTGGGCCGGCCGCGCTCATCGCCTCGCCGGCCAAGGGAGCGCTCGTCTTCGCGCCGGTCGCGCTCGTGGGGATCGCCGGCCTCCTCCGCGCCCTGCGCGCGCCCGCGCGGCGCCTCTGGGACCAGCCCCAGCCAGGTCGGCTCCTGCCGATCGCCTGCGGCCTCGCGGCCGTGGCCCACTTCGTGGGGCTCGCCGTCGCTGGCGGCTGGTCCGCCGGCGACTTCTGGGGGCCGCGGTGGGTGGCTCCCGCCTGGCCGCTGCTGCTCCTGTTCGTGCCCGAGGGCTTCGCGGTCCTGAAAGTGGGCGCGAGCCTGCTCGCCCTCGTGTCGGTCGCCGTGCAGGCCCTCGGGGCGGTCACCTACGACGGCCGGTGGGATCGGCTCTACCGTGGGCCGGCCCCCGAGAGTCGAAAGGCCGATCGGGGGCAAGCGGGCGAGCTGCGGGACGACGTGGCGTGGGACGTGCACCGCAGCCCGATCCCGTTCCAGATCCAGGAGCGCATCGCGCACGTGGCGCGCCCGGGTCTCGAGGGCCGTCGTCTCGTCGTGCGCGAGCGCATCGTCGCGCCCCGGAGGGGCTCCGGCTCGTTCGTCTCGTTCGCGAAAACGCCCCCCGCTCCCACCGGGGCGGAGGCCACGATCTCGGCCCTGCGGCTCGAGGCCGGCGCGCGGACCGAGGGCGGCCGGCTGGTCCTGAAGCAGCCCGGCGATGGTCTCGGCTTCCAGGTCCCCCAGGGCTCGCGGCCGCGCCGGCTGGAGGTGCGCATCGCCGGGAGCGGGTCGGGCACGCTCGGCCTCGGCGAGAGCGACTTCGGGAAGGACACCCGGTGGCGCGACCGCGCCGTCTCGGGCTCGTTCCGGGTGCGGCTGCCCTATCATTTTCCGGAGTCGGGCGGCCCCGACCTCCGCGTCTCGCTGAGGTCGGGCGGCCCGATCGCGATCGAGTCGGTGGCCCTCGTTCCCCCGACCGAGCCGGAAAACGTGCTCAGATTGCCGTGAGCTGTGCCGGGTCGCGAGGGGATTTCCCTCCTCCCCGACCCTCTCCTCCCGGATAGCATATCCTTCGCCATGCAAAGCGCACTCCTCCTCACCGCCCTCCTCTCCCTCGCCGTCCAACCCGCTCATCCCAGGAAGACCGTCCTCGTCGTCACCGATGCCGAGGGCGTCGCCGGGATCTGCCGTCAGGAGCAGGTGGAGCCCTCGAATCCCGAGCTGCAGAAGCTCCTGACCGGAGAGGTCAATGCCGCCGTGCGCGGCTTCCTGTCCGCGGGCGCCGACGAGGTCATCGTCTGGGACGGTCACGACGGGAGCCGGACCCTCTCCGCGGCGACCCTTGAGCCGCGCGCCCG
>JBGPQQ010000191.1:0-6522 GCA_041489115.1 Vicinamibacteria bacterium
AGAAAGCGCCGCAGGGCGGCGCGGACCCTCTCCACGGAAACCGGGCGGACGTGGATGTCGTCGACGTAGACAAAGAGCAAACGCCCCTCGCTCGGCGCCCGGAGACGGCCCGCGCCCAAACGTGGGGGCTCGGCCGGCTTCGGTTGCGCCTCGCGCACGACGACCGGCTCGAAGCTGGTGATCGCCTGTGGCCGGCCGCCCTCCTCGACCTCGAACTCGTCCCGCGAGAGGCCGGTCACGGGCCGGCCGTCTCTGTCCAGGACCAGCACGTCGAGCCGCACGAGCTCGACGGCCGCGCCGAAGACGGGGGGCGGGGGAGCCTGCTGCGCGACGCCCCCTCCGGGCAGGCAGGCCAGGGCGAGCAGGCCGACGAGCGCGGTCAGTGTAGGCGTCATACCGGTAGCAGACGCCAAGTGGCGGGCGGCGTCAATGAGGCCAGAGGCCCCCGGCCGATGCGTGCTACGTTTCGTCCATGAAATCCCACACGGTCCACCTCACGATGAACGTCCCCGCCCGCATGGACTTCGTCAACATCACGCGCGACGTCGAGAAGGCCGTCGCGGCGAGCGGGGTGAAGGAAGGCCTGTGCCTCGTGAACGCGATGCACATCACCGCCTCCGTCTTCATCAACGACGACGAGCCGGGGCTGCACGAGGACTACAAGCGGTGGCTCGAGCAGCTCGCGCCCTTCGACCCGAGCCCGAGCCGCTACCACCACAACCGCACCGGCGAGGACAACGGCGACGCCCATCACAAGCGGCAGGTCATGGGCCGCGAGGTCGTGGTGGCGGTGACGAACGGCGCCCTCGATTTCGGGCCCTGGGAGCAGATCTTCTACGGCGAGTTCGACGGCCGTCGGCCGAAGCGCGTGCTGGTCAAGGTGATCGGGGAGTAGGAATGATGCGCTGCATGGCGACTACGCGGAGTACCCGCCATCGGGTGCCGCGGCGGGCTCACGGCACGACGACCTCGTCGTCATCTACGGGGCGTCGGGGACCGGTGTCCGGGCGGACTACTACGACAGCGAGGGGCACGTCATCCGCTACGTCGTCACCTCTCCGGAGGCCGGAGAGGCCCTATTCGTCAGCGAGCCCGTGGCCGGTGCGCCGAGGTATCGGCTGAGCTACAAGCTCACTCCGGAGGGCATCCTCGAGGGCGAGTTCACGATCGCGCCCGCCGGCGAGCCGCCGGCGTTCAAGCCCTATCTCGTCTGGAAGTCCCGCCGGGTGAGGGCCGCGGGGAAGTGACGACGTCGAGGTCGTTTGCGGGGCCCGCGGAGCTCCGCGCGTGGCTCGAGGAGCATCACGCGCGCGTGGCCGAGCTTCTCGTCCGGTGCTGGAAGACCCAGGCGCGCCACCGGGGGATGACGTATCGACAAGCGCTCGACGAGGCCCTCTGCCTGGGCTGGATCGACGGCGTGCGCCGGAGCCTGGACGAAGCCAGCTTCAGCGTGCGCTTCACGCCGAGGAAGCCGAAGAGCGCGTGGAGCGCGGTCAACGTCGCGCGCGTTGGCCAGCTGCGGGCGGAGGGCCGCATGCACCCGGCGGGGCTGGCCGCATTCGACGCACGCGTGAAGACGGGTTACTCGCACGAAAGCAGGCCCCAGGCGCTGGCCCCGGCCTACCTGAAGAAGCTCCGGGCCAACGCGCGGGCGTGGCGGTTCTTCGAGGCCCAGCCGCCGTGGTACCGACGCACCTGCGCATTCTGGGTCATGAGCGCGAGACGGCCGGAGACCCGCGCGCGGCGGCTCGATGTGCTCATCTCGAGCTCGGAACGGCAGGAGAGCGTCCCACCGCTGAAGAGGCCCGCTCGCCGATCGCCATGAGCGCGAAGCCCAGGAGGATCCAGAACAGGTCCTTGCCCCGCTTGAGCAACACGAAGGCGGTTCCCACCGTGGTCGCGTCAGGTATGCCCAGGGCGGTCAGGCACAGGACGTAGCCCACGTCCTGAATGCCGAGCCCCGCCGGGACCGGCACCGCCACCGAGCGCACCACGATGATCGCGGTCTCGACCACCAGGGCGGTGAGGACCGAGACGTCCACGCCGAGGAGGCGTAGAAAGAGCCAGGTCTCGACGCCGCGGACGAGCCACCCGGCCGAGTAGAGCAGCATCGGAACGACCAGCGCTCCTCGCTCGCGCTCGAAGAAAGTCACCAGGTGGTCGTCGGCACGCTGGAATCGAAAGGCGTGCCGCTCCAGCCACGAACCCAGCCACCGCCCGCCGACCCGGTCGAGGCCCGCCCGCGTGCGTTCGGCGAGACGGGCGCGTCCACTGAGGGCGAGCCCGACGCCGAACGTCGCGATCATGAACGCGGACACGCCGAGCAGGAGCCACGGCAGCCCCGCCCGGCCGATCGTCTCGCGCGAGACGCGCGCGAGGAGCGGCCAGGTCAGGAACGTGGCCAGGGCGAGGACGAGCCCGTGGGAGACCACGACGAAGAACTTCCGTCCCACGCTCGCCACCACCGCCGTCTCGAACGGCACGCCGCAGCGACGCTTGAGCAGCCAGGGCTGGAGCGATTCGGAGATGAGCGCGCCCGAGGGCAGGCCGAGCATCACGGCCTCGGAGACGAGCCGGACGCCGACGAGGGGGCCGAAGCGCGGGCGCGCCCCGAGAAGGGCGAACGAGCGCCACCAGGCGACCGCCTCGATCAGGGTGACCGCCAGGTTCGGGAGGAGGAGGAGGGGCAGCCGCCACCCGAGCGAGCGCACCTGGTCCAGGGCGCGCGACAGGTCCGCCGAGCGCAGCACGAAGGTGGCGAGCCCCAGGGCGAGCAGGGCCGGGAGGATCTGTGAGAGGTGGCGGAGAAGACGCTTCATCGGTGTCGCCCCAGAGAGCCTACGCGGCCGTGGCGGGTGGGCACGACGGGCCTGAGGCGCTACCAGCGGTCCTCGGCGAAGCCGGCCCGGTGATTCTCCACGCGGGCGAGGACGAAGAGCAGGTCCGACAGCCGGTTCAGGTAGACGATGATCCTCGGATCGACGTCCGCCTCCCGGGCCAGCGTCACCACGGATCGCTCCGCGCGGCGGCAGACCGTGCGCGCCTGGTGCAGGAGCGCGGCAGCCGGCGTCCCGCCCGGCAGGACGAACGACCGCAGCGGCGGGAGCCTCGCCTCCCGCGCGTCGATCGCCTTCTCGAGCCGCCGCACCTGGGCGGCCGTCACCGCGGCCTTGGTGCGCTTCGCCGCGACCTTGTGGCTCGGGTCCGCGAGCTGGGCCCCGATGGCGAAGAGGTCCTTCTGGATCGCGAGGAGCAGCCGCTCCAGCGGCTCCTCGGCGAGGGCGCGCACCACGCCGAGCGCGGCGTTCGTCTCGTCCACGTCGCCGTAGGCGGACACCCGGAGGTGGTCCTTGGGGACGCGCATGCCGCCGAGCAGGCTCGTCTCGCCAAGGTCGCCCGTCTTCGTGTAGATCTTCACGGCCTCGCTCCCCCGTCCTCGAACGACGTCACGACGGTCGCCCGCGCCCCGCCCGCCTCGACGGCCGTGCCGGCGGCGAAGTGGCCGCGGTGGACGTAGGCGAGGGCAATAGGGCCGAGGCGCGGAGACACGGCCGAGGTGGTGACCCGGCCGGCGTCCTTCCCTTCCACCGTGACCGGCGTGCCGGGCTCCGCCGGCGCCGACAGGCGCAGGCCGCACAGGGCCTTGTTGACGTGGCCGCCGCGGGCCTCCAGGCGGGCGACCACCTCCTGGCCGACGTAGCAGCCCTTGGCGGGCGAGTGGCACTCGGCGACGAGGCCGGTCTCGTGGAGGAGGTTCTCCTCGGTGACGTCCGACCCGTACCAAGGCCGCAGCGTCTCGACGCGCCGCGTGTCGACAGCGTCGAGCCCCACCGGCCGTGCGCCCGCCGAGAGCAGGGCCTGCCACACGTCCGCGGCGGCTTCGGGCGCCGCGTGCAGGACGAAGCTGTCACCCGGCAGGTCCCCGGCCCGGACGAGGCGAACCGGCTGTCCGGCGATCGTCACGACGTGGTGCGCCTCGGGCTCCACGGGCAGGGTCTCGACGCCGGCGGCCCGCAGGGCGCCCGGTGCGTCCGGGCCGAGTAGGGCGAGCACCGAGGTGGGTCGGACGGCGAAGCGGACCGGGGCCGCGACCCGGTAGTACTCGAGGACCTTCTGCACGAGACCGATCCGGTCGGAGTCGGTCTCGAGGACGATCACGTCCTTCTCGACGAGCACCCGGACGAGGGCCTGCACCGCGCCCTTCGCCGTCAGGAGCGCCGCGGGGCAGCCCTGGCCGGCCGGCCGGCCGGCGACGTCGTGGCTCAGCATCCCCTGCAGGAACTTCTGCCGCGAGGGACCGGACGCTTCGAGCACCGAGCGCACCGGGAGGTCCACGAGGGCCGCGCCCTCGCGGGCGGCGACGTACTCGCTCGCGGCGTCTCCGTAAGACGCGACCACCGGCTGGCCTCTTCGCTCGCCGAATCGCGCGCCTCCTGTGAGGTGCGCGTGGTACAGGGGGAGATCCGAAGGGGAAGGCATCCCGTCAGTCTAACGCGAAGCGACGGGCGGTACGGCCCGCCCGCCCCCAGGTGGCCCCCGCCGCCGATCCGGGCGTAGACTCCGTTCGGCGCCCCGCGCCACGACCCGATGGCAATGGCCCTGATGCGAAGCCGTGCGAAGGCGCAGCTCGTTGCTGCGGCCGTGTGCTGGCTTGTCCCGCCCTCCGTGTCTGCAGGGCTTGTCCCGTCCGCGTCAGCCTCTCCCGAGGCGGGTGAGCTCGCCCGCGAGTCGGCCGTGCTCGAGGCCGCGTTCCGCCAGCAGATCGGCGAGCACCTCGACGCCACGGCGCGCGCCGCGCGCACCGTCGTCTGCCTGGCCATCGATCCCGGCGGGGCACCGCAGAGCCCGAGCCGGGAGCTCATGGCCCGGCTCGCGAACGAGCCCGCGGTGCGCCGCGCCGCCGAGTGCGATCCCCGGCCGGAGGGAGCGGTCGAAGCGACGACCCTCCGCCCGGCGATCATCGTGACGGCCGGGCCGATCGACTGGGTCGCCGCCGACGAAGCGTGGGTGGCGGTGTCCTTCTTTCGCAGCGCCCGGCGCTCCGCGCACCGGAGGTACCGCGTCGTGCGGGAGCGCGACGGCTGGGTCTCGCTCGGGCCGATCCTGATCGACGGGCCGGCGTGAAGGGGGAGGGCCGGATCGAGATCACGGCATGAGCGAGCGCGGACCCGCGCCCTGGTGGAGAATGGCGCCATGAGCCTGACACCCTCGACCGGAAACGCCGCGGAGATCGCCGCGATGGCGGTGCCGGTCGTGGAGCAGAACTACGGGGTGGCGCTCGACTACAGCCCGGCGAGCCTCAAGCGGCTGGACGCCATCATCGACGACCTGCGGCGGGACCAACGGTTCGAGGCCCTCCAGACGCTCCTCTTCTCGATGGGCTGCTACGTGGGCGAGGTGCTCGTGCGGCACGCGGGCGGGCGCTGGCGGACGACACAGGAGCTGGGCATGGGGCAAGTGGCGAGCTCTCCGATAGCCATCGAGATGCCGGACGGCCGGGGGTGCAATCCGGTGGGCCGCGTGTACAAGCGCTTCCAGAAGGGGCGCGAGGACAGCCTCGCCGGGTTCTTCCAGGCGATGACGGGGGCGGCCCCCGACGAGAAGCCCGGAGCGTAGCGGCCCGATCCGGCTACCGCTCGACCGAGAGCCGCAGCGCCTCCGGCCGATCCCTCAGCTTGACGACCACCGCTCCGTCGCGCACGGTCCACCCGGGGGCGGCTGCGGCGAACGCCGCCGGTTCGACACGGAGCAGCGGCTCGCCATCGGCCATCACCCGCGAGGCCGCGGCCTCGCCGATCCTCTGGCATGGCCTTCTCCTCGGGCGGGACCGAGTCGGATTCTAGGCTAGAATGCGGAGTCGACTCGCCGCAATGACCAGGAGCCTCAATGTCGGACCTCAAGATCACGGTCAGGAACAGCGGGCCGCTGCGCCTCGAAGGGGACATCACCCTCCTCGACGAGGGCGGCAGGGCCTGGGGCCTCGCCGGGCGCACGGTCGTCTCGCTGTGCCGGTGCGGGGAGTCCGCCAACAAGCCGTTCTGCGACGGCTCGCACAACCGCTCGGGCTTCGCCTCGGCCTGCGAAGCGGCCGAGCTGCCGCCGCCGAAGCCAAAGGCCTGAGGCCCGCCATGGCATCGCGTCGCCGTTTCGCCCTGCTGCTGGCCGGCGCGCTCCTCGCGCCGGGCTGCGGGAGCAACAACGTCACGATCCCCGACATCTCCCGGGCGATCATCGACGTCTCGGTCAGCCCGAACCCGGCCGTGGGGACCCAGAACCCGATCACCGGCTCCGTGTCCGCGCCGTACACGATCACGATCACCGAGACGAACGGCCTCGGCGGCGAGGTCGTGTTCGTGAGCGCGGCGGTGTACGACCCCGCGACCGGCAAGCAGGTCGCCCTCAACTACTACGACGGCGCGGATCTCGTCGTCTACGTGGGCAGCAAGCGCGTCGAGCCCCTCGGCACCCTCGTCGTCGCGCAGACCGCGAGCTACACGCTCTCGGACCTCAGCAAGGCCGCGA
>JBGPQQ010000192.1:0-6520 GCA_041489115.1 Vicinamibacteria bacterium
GGCCTCTTCGTCTGCGTCACCGGCGTCTCCGGGGCGGGTAAGAGCACACTCGTGAACCACATCCTCTACCCCGCGATCGCGCGGGCGCTCCACGGGAGCGACGTGGCGGTGGGGGCGCACACGCGGATCGACGGGCTCGCGGAGATCGACAAGGTCATCGACATCGACCAGAGCCCCATCGGCCGGACCCCGCGCTCGAACCCGGCCACCTACACCAAGCTCTTCGACCTCGTCCGCGACTTCTTCGCGGAGCTGCCCGAGGCGCGGATGCACGGCTACACGCCGGGCCGCTTCTCCTTCAACGTGAAGGGGGGCCGCTGCGAGGCCTGCGAGGGCGACGGGGTGAAGCGCGTCGAGATGCACTTCCTCCCCGACGTCTACGTGCCGTGCGAGGTCTGCCACGGCCGGCGCTTCAACGAGGCGACCCTTGCGGTCAGGTACAACGGCCTCTCCGTGGCCGACGTGCTCGACCTCACGGTGGACGAGGCGCTCCAGCTCTTCAAGAACCACCCGAACCTCCGCCGCTCGCTCGAGACGCTGGCCGACGTTGGCCTCGGCTACATCGCCCTCGGCCAATCCTCGCCGACCCTCTCCGGCGGCGAGGCGCAGCGCGTCAAGCTCTCCCGCGAGCTCTCGAAACGCTCGACCGGGCGGACGCTCTACATCCTCGACGAGCCCACGACCGGCCTCCACTTCGACGACATCAAGAAGCTGCTCCGGGTCCTGGACCGGCTGGTCGAGGGCGGCAACACCGTGATCGTGATCGAGCACAACCTCGACGTGATCAAGACGGCCGACTGGGTGATCGACCTCGGCCCGGAGGGCGGCGACGGGGGCGGGCGGGTCGTGGCCGAGGGGACGCCCGAGCACGTGTCGGCGGTGAAGGAGAGCTACACCGGCCGCTTCCTCGGGCCGCTGCTGCCGAAGGCCCCCGCCCGACCTTCACGAAGCCGCGGTTCTCGCACTGAGGGGGGCGCCGGGCTGCTGGGGAAGCGCGGCCCCGGCCTGTAACAGCCCCGGGCGAGCGCCTCGTGGAGCTGAAGGGAGGCGATCTTCCTCGCGCGGGAGAAGGGAGAGGGCACGGAGACGGTGTCCTTCGGACCCGACACCCGGCGCACTCGAGAGGAGTGCCTGTTACGGCTCTTCCGGTCCTCGTAACCGCTTCGGGGGAATTGATCCGTGGCAATGGTGGCGCTCAGGCCTTCCTCCTCGACGCTGACGCGCCCGAAGCTTAAATTGGAGGGAGCGGTTCACCACACCCCAATCGGGGCATCGGGAGGCACCGGAGCCGGACCTCTCCCTCGTGCCAGCCACACGAGGGTTCACGAGCGCCCCCCGCCACGTGACCGCCGGAAAGGGGGAGTCATGGCCCTCGTGGAATGCGTGCTCCTCGCCACCCTGGCCTCGCCCGGGGCGTCGGGCGGCGGTCGATTCACGGCGTTCGGCCCCAAGGACTACGTCCGTGCCGGGGCAAAGCCCACCATGGCCGCCGACTCGTTTTCCGTGCTCGAACCCAACACCGCCTACTCGCTCTACGTCTACAACGGCGGCAAGGGACCGCGGACCCCGCGACATCGGGTCTCGAGCGCCGTCGTCAGCCTGAACGGCGTCGACGTCATCCGCCCCCGTGACTTCGATCGGCGGGGCACCCTGATCGTGAAGCGAGTCGCTCTCTCCGCGGCCAACAGGCTGGTCGTGAGAATCCACGGCGAGCCCGGCAGCCGGATCACCCTCGAGATCGTCGGCGTCGACCGCGACCCGCCCACGATCACGGCGGTGGCCTCGCCTCCGCCCAACGCCGCGGGCTGGAACACGACGGACGTGTCGGTGCGCTTCGAGTGCGCGGATGCATGCAGCGGGATCCGGACCTGCCCGAAGCCGGTCACGGTCACCAGCGAGGGCGCTCATCAGGTGGTGCAGGGCACGGCGGTGGACCGCGCCGGCAACACCGCCACCGCATCCGTGACCCTGAACGTCGACAAGACCCCGCCGACGATCACGGCGTACGTGGATCCGCCGCCCAACGCGGCCGGCTGGAACAACTCGGACCCGACCGTGAGCTTCGCGTGTGCGGACGCGATCAGCGGGGTCGCCTCCTGCCCGGAGCCGGTGCTGGTCACCACGGAAGGGGCAGACCAGCCCGTGTCGGGAGCCGCCACGGACCGGGCCGGCCACAGCCTCGGCATCACCGTCGTGGTGAACCTGGACAAGACCCCTCCCGAGATGAGCCTCTCCGACGGGGAGCAGGGTGGGGAGCCCGCGCTCGAGATCCGGTACGTGCGTGCCTTCGAGCTCGTCTGGAACGACCGCGGCAGCGGGGCGCAACAGGACGGGTCGTTCTACAGGCCCATCCCCCCTGCCGGGTACTTCGCGCTCGGCCACTACGGCCAGGGCAACTACGCCGCGCCCGCCGGCACGGTGGCGGTGGTCAAGGAGCTCGTCCCGGGAGCGTTGGCGCAGCCCGCGGGGTACGAGCCGATCTGGAACGACTCCGGCTCCGGCGCGGACTGGGACGGGGCCTTCTGGAGACCGATTCCGCCCGAGGGCTACACTTGCCTGGGCGTGGTCGTCACCCGCGGCTATGCCTCGCCGCCCCTGGACGCGGTCCGGTGCGTGGGGAGCGCGCTCGTCGCCCCGGCGAAGATCTGGCTGCCGATCTGGAACGACGAGGCCAGCGGCGCGGACCGCGACGTGGGGACGTGGGTCGTCGCGCCCTGGAACGAGGACGGCGTGCACCTCGGCCTGATGACCGCGCGGGGCTACGGGCAGAACGACGGCTACGCCCCTCCCGCGAGCGGCCTGTGGGTCCTCGATCGCAGGGCGGCTCGGGGGGCGGAGTTCCCGCTGAACGATCGCGTGCTGGAGGTCCTCTACGTCGACGACTTCGAGCTCGTCTGGAACGACGGCGGCAGCGGGGCGGACCGCGACGGCGCGTTCTACCGGCCGGTTCCCCCGCCCGGGTTCTCCGTCATCGGACACTACGGCCAGAGCGATTACGGCCCGCCGAACGGCCTCGTCGCCGTGGTCAAGGAGCTCGTCCCGGGAGCCTTGGCGCGGCCCGTCCGCTACGAGCAGATCTGGAACGACTCCGGCTCGGGTGCGGACATGGACGGCGCCTTCTGGAGACCGGTTCCGCCCGACGGCTATACCTGTCTGGGCGTGGTCGTCACCACCGGCTACGCCGCGCCGGCCCTGGACGCGGTGCGGTGCGCGAGAACCGAGCTCACGGCTCCCGCCAGCATCGACCGGGGCCTCTGGGACGACAGGGGGAGCGGCGCCGACCGGGACCTGGCGGTGTGGCACCTGGCGCCGAACGCCGTCGGCGGCGTCTACCTCGGCACCTTCACGGGAGGCGGGACCTACGATGCCGCGCCCGAGAAGCCGTTCTTCGTGATCCGGGAGGCCGTGGTGGGGGCGGAGGACTGGGTGGCGGGACCGGTCGCCCGCTTCGAGGGCGTCGCGAGCGACGCCCTCTCCGGGCTCGACGGCGTCTCGTGCGACGGGACTCCCGCGTCGCTCGACGCGGGGGCGTTCACCTGCGAGGTCCCAGTGAGCGGGCACGCCTCGGTGGCCATCACGGCGACGGACGTGGCCGGCAACGCGACCGTCGCCAACCGGACGTTGACCGCGGTCGCCGAGGCCCTCGACGTGTCGTACGCGACGTCCTTCACGCGCGTCTGGGACGACAGCGGGAGCGGCGGGGTGTACGACGGGGCCTTCTACCGGCCGATCCCGGCCTCCGCGGAGTACGTCGCGCTGGGGCACTACGGGCAGGGCGACTACGGGCCCCCGATCGGGGTGCTCCTCGTCGCCCGGGAGCGGACGAGCGGGGCGCTCGCGCCACCGGTCGGGTACGAGCAGATCTGGATAGACGCCGGCTCCGGGGCCACGGACGACGGCGGGTTCTGGTGGCCCCTGCCCCCGCCCGGCTACAGGTGCCTCGGCGTGGTGGCGACCGGCGGGTGGCGCCTTCCCTCACGGGACGAGGTCCGCTGCGTCAGGAGCGAGCTCGTGGCCCCGGGATACGTGGGAAGCGAGATCTGGAACGACGACGGAAGCCTGGCCCACCGCGACTTCGGGAGCTGGCAGATCGCTCCCCGCGGCGGAAGCGGCCTGCACACCGGCGCCTTCACGGGGCGGTCGTATCCGAGCGACCAGGGCTACGCGAAGCCGACGCTCCCGGTCTACGTGCTCGACGCGCGCGCCGTCGCCGGGTCGGCTCCTCTGACCGAAGAAGAGGTCGCCGGCCTGATCACCACCTCGGCCCCCGTGCTGCGTCTTCACACGGGCGAGCAGTACCTCCCGGACGACCCGGAGCGAGTGCTCGATGCCGCGACGCTCCAGTTGGCGCTGGTGCGCAACGAGGGAGCGTACTGTCCCCTCGAGTGGCCTCCCGCCATGTGCGGGTGGGAGGGCCAGTACTTCGAGCACCTGGGCGAGATGCCGACCTCCGCCGCGTCCCTGATGGCCGACGTGGCCCTCGTCGAGGGCTACAGGTCCGGAGCGCCGTACGACGACGATCCCGACTTCCGGATCTGGCTGTCGATCCCCGACACGCTTGTCCACGGCAACCTGGACCGGGCCCGGCCGGTCGTCCACGTTCGCCCGCGCGGGCCCTTCACGGAGATCCAGTTCTGGTACTTCTACGCGTTCAACGGTCCGGGCCGGATCAGGATTTGCTGGGAGCACTGCGAGTACGAGCAGTTCGATCAGGCGGGACGCCACTACGGGGACTGGGAGATGGTGTCCCTGCTGGTGGACAACGACACGCGGGCCGTTCTCGCCGCCGGGCTGTCCCAGCACGGCAACGTCGAGTGGTCCCAGTACGCTCAGCTGGAGAAGCACACGGACGGCGTGCGGCCGCTCGTCTACTCGGCGCTCAACTCGCACGCCCACTACCGCCACGCCGGCGAGCACTACCACGAGGTCGTGTTCCACGCGGGGCCGATCAAGGCCATGACGTACGACCTCACGAACGCGGGCCCGGCCTTCCTGGCGCCGGCCTATCACATGGCCCGGGACGAGCCGACCCTCTCCCCGGACTGGCTGGCCTTCCCCTACCGCTGGGGGCAGTACATCTGGAACCACGACGAGGTCTACTTCCTGAGCACGAACTACTACGACCAGAACGAGGTGAACCCGGGGCCGACGGGGCCGGCACACAAGTCCGAGTGGTGAAAGGGTGAGATGACCCGCAAGCGCCTGCTGGCTGCGCTGCTCGTCGCGCTCACCGCTCCCCGCGCGGGGCTCGCCGCGCCCCCTCCGACCTTCGAGGAGATCCCGAAGATCGACGTGCACTCCCACATCTTCGAGGACGTGCCCGAGGTCGTGGAGATGATGGACCGCTGCCGGGTCCGGATCGTCAACGTCTGCGTGCGCGGCACCGACCCGGAGCGGCTGCTTCGGATGCAGGCGATGGCCGAGCAGCAGCAGGCGAAGTACGGCCGGAATCGCTTCCCCTTCGCCTCGACCTTCGACCTCACCCACCGGGACGAGCCCGACTACGTGGAGCAGGTGAAGCGCTGGCTCGACGCGTCCTTCGAGAAGGGCGCCCTGATGGTGAAGATCTGGAAGGAGGTGGGCATGGAGATCAAGGACCGGCAGGGCCGGTTCATCCTGCCCGACGACCCCCTCTTCGATCCGATCTACGCCTTCCTGACGGAGCGCAACAAGCCGCTGCTCGCCCACCTGGCGGAGCCGCTCGAGGCGTGGCTCCCCCTCGACCCCCAGTGCGTCCACTACGGGTACTACTCGAAGAACCCGGAGTGGCACCTCTACGGGCGCGCCGGGTTCCCTTCCCACGCCGACATCGTCGCGGCCCGGGACCGGATCCTCGAGCGGCACCCCCGCCTCACCGTCATCGGGGCCCACCTGGGCAGCCTCGAGCACGACGTGGACGAGCTGGCCCGCCGGCTGGACCGCTACCCCAGCTTCTTCGTCGACTGCTCGGCGCGGACGGCGGACCTCACGCGCCAGCCGAGGACAAGGTGCGGGCCTTTCTCATGCGCTACCAGGACCGAGTGCTCTACGGGCTCGACCAGACCCGCGCCCCCGACCCGCAGCGCGAGAGCACGGCGGAGGAGCGCCTGCGCTTCGCGCGGGCCCTCGAGGAGTCCTACCGGAGGGACTTCCGGTTCTACGCCGGGGAGGGCGAGATGAAGTACCGCGGGAAGACCGTGCGGTGCCTCGGCCTGCCGCGGGAGGTCCTGGAGAAGCTCTACCACGGCAACGCGGAGAGGATCATCCCGGGCCTGGAGTGACCGGGCCGGGCTATCATGCGGGGATGATGCGCCACTACCTCCGCCTCTTCTCGCTCGTCGCTCTTCTCGCCGCTCTCTCCGCGCCGGCGGTCGCCGCCGAGCCGCAGACCGTCCGCCTGTTCAACGGCAAGGACCTCGGCGGCTGGAGCCACTTCCTCGTCGACCCCAAGGTCAAGATGGAGGACGTCTGGGGCGTCCGGGACGGCGTCCTCGTGTGCAAGGGCGAGCCCCTCGGGTTCCTGCAGACCACCGCCGAGTAC
>JBGPQQ010000193.1:0-6507 GCA_041489115.1 Vicinamibacteria bacterium
CCCCGGACCGCGAAGGCGCGGGGGGTCACCGCGCGCAGGGTGACGTTGGCGGGCTGGCCGTCGCTCGCGCGCGGCAGCCCGAGCACGACCACGAGCTCCCAGGACGCGAGTGGCTGGCCGCTCGGGTCGCGCGCCACCCGGTCATCCACCGTGATCATGTTGCGGTCGGCGAGAGGCACCGCCGAGGTCAGCTCGGAGGCCGAGCCGCGCTGCACGACGATGGCGTTGTCGGTGCGCCCGGTGGAACGCAGGGCGGCAGCGAAGCCCTCCGACATCGACATCAGCACGGCGAAGACCGCCACCACGAGGGCGATGCCGCCGATGGCGAGGAGGGTGAGCTGCCAGCGGATCCGGACGTTGCGGACGTTGTAGTAGAGCGGGAGGGCCATGGATCAGACCGTCCGCAGCATGTCGGTGATCCGCGCGCGGTAGGCGCCGAGGGCGGGTACGAAGCCGGCGACGAAGCCGAGGAAGACCGCGTTGGCGAAGCCGAGCGCGGCCACCAGGGGCCGGAGGTTCAGCGATGAGAGCCCGATCCCGGCCAGGGCGTCCCGGATCCCCGGCGTGTGGGTGAGGAGCCACATCATGCCCTGGCTGGCGCCGATGCCGAGGGCACCCCCCATCACCCCGATCAGGATCGACTCCGCCACCACGAGCCCCATGACCTGAGGGCTGGTGAAGCCCAGCGTCTTGAGGACGGCGATCTCCGTCCGCCGCTCGCGCACCGCGATGCTCATCGTGTTGGTCACGACGAGCAGGATCGTGAAGGTCACGGCGACGCCGATGCCGTTCAGAAGCAGGGCGAGGTTGCCGGCCATGGAGATGAAGCTGGCCGCGAAGGCCTTCTCGGTCTCGGTGCGGGTCTGGGCGTCGGAGTTCTCGAAGAGGGCGTCGATGGCGGCGCTGACCTCGCCCGCCTTCTCCGGGTCCTTGATCGCGACGTAGTAGGTCCCCGCCCCCAGCGTCCGGCCGGTGGCCTCGTAGAGGTACTTGTAGCTGAACACCATGATGTTGGTGTCGGTGCCCGGGTACTTTACGGGGTCGGTGTCGAAGATGCCGCGGACCACGAACTCGAAGGGGCCGTCCGCCTTGCGGTGCACGGGGATGAAGCTCTCGAGATAGAAGGTGTCGCCGATCTTCCAGCCGAACTTATCGGCGAGCTTCCTCCCGATCGCGCAGCCGCGCTGGTCCTGGAGGAGCGCCTGGTACTGGTCGGGGGGCAGCTGGTACTCGGGGTACATCGCGAAGAAGGGCCCGAGCTCCACCGCGATGTTAGGGAAGAAGTTGCTCCAGTCGGTGGTCGAGCTGGAGGAATCCTCTTCGCTGGTCTTTCCCTCCTTCTTGGTCGGGAGCGAGCCCCCGAACCAGGAGTTCAAGGCCACGCGCTCGACGCCGGGCACGGACTGGATCCTCGCCCCGTAGGCCTGGGGCAGGTCGAAGACGATGCTCACCGCGTTCCGGGTCACCAGGCGCTTGGCGCTCGTGCTGTCGAGGAGGGCGCCGATCTGGGCGAGCACGGACTGCAGGGTGCAGAACAGGAAGATGCAGAGCGCCATCGCGAGCACGGTGAGGCCGGTGCGGAACCAGCTCCGGCGAAGGTGCTTGAGCAGGTAGGGCAGGAACTTCATGTCGCCTCTCCCCTAGTCACGGAGGACGCCCTTCTCGAGGTGGTGCTGGGTACGGGCCCGCTCGGCGGCCCGCGGGTCGTGGGTCACCATCACGATCGTCTTCCTGAAGTCCCGGTTGAGGATGCCGATCAGGTCGAGGATCTCGGTCGCGCTCCTGGCGTCGAGGTCGCCGGTGGGCTCGTCCGCCACCAGCACCTTGGGGTCGGTGACGATCGCGCGCGCGATGGCCACGCGTTGCTCCTGGCCGCCCGAGAGCTGGCGCGGGTAGTGCGCGGCGCGGTCGGCGAGGCCCACCACCTTGAGGGCGGTCAGGGCCCGCTCGCGCCGCTCGGCCTTCGAGAGGTGGGTGAGGAGCAGCGGCAGCTCCACGTTCTCGGTCGCGTTCAGCACCGGGATCAGGTTGTAGAACTGGAAGATGAAGCCCACGTTGTGGCTGCGGAACTCGGCGAGCTCGGTCTCGCCGAGCTGGGCCACGTTGGTCCCGGCCACGACCACGTCTCCCGAGGTCGGCTTGTCGATGCCCGCGATCAGATTGAGGAGAGTGGACTTGCCCGAGCCCGAGGGGCCCATCAGGGCGGCGAAGTCCCCCTCCTCCACCTGCAGGCTGAGCCCGTTCAGCACGGTCAGCTCCTCGGTGTCCCGCCGGTACACCTTCGTGACGTCGCGAACGTCGACCATCGCCATGTGCGATACCCCTCCCCCCGCACGAGATGGCTCGCGCGCTTGTGGCCCGCCCTCTCCTGACTGATCGTGGTGCGCTGCCGCCAATATTACCCGAGGATCGGCATCCCCGGGCCCGGTTGCGGCTATCCCTGGCCCTTCACCTTCACCGCGGCGCCGTCCCGGAGGTCGTCCTTCGGCCGGGCCACCAGCGTCTCGCCGCCGGAGAGGCCCTCCTTGACGATCACCCGGTCCTTCCGCTCCGTCCCCAGGAGGATCGCCCGCGCCTGCGCCTTGCCCTCGCGCACGAGGAAGACGGTGGGCTTGCCGTCGCGGGTCACCACGGACTCGCGCGGGACGAGCACTACGGGCGCCGCCGCGGCGGCGGGGGCGGTCTCCTTCTTCTCCGGCTCGAGGAAGGTGACCTTGGCGCTCATCTCGGGCTTCAGGTCCCTGTCCGTGTCGAGGATCGTGACCTTCACCTGCACCGTGGCTTTGGTCCGGTCGGCGGTTGGGATGACCTGCCGCAGCACCGCCTTGTAGCGCTTGTCGGGAATGGCCTCGACCGTGACCTCGGCCGGCTGCCCGTTCGCGACCTTGGCCACGTTGGCCTCGGCCACGTCAGCCTCCACCTCGAGGGTGGCGAGGTCGGCGAGAGCCACGATGGCGCCCGAGGAGGTCGAGATGTTCACGCCGGGCGGGATGGGGGCGACGCTCTCCCCGATCTCGGCCATCTTCTTGACCACGACGCCGCTGAAGGGGGCGCGGATGAAGGTGTTCTGCAGCTGCGCCTCCGAGAAGGCGAGGTCGGCCGTCGCCTGGGCGAGCGCCGCCTCCGCGATCTTCACGCGGCTCGCGGCGGCGTCGCGCTGGTCCACGGCCACGATCTTCTGTGCCGCGAGGTCCTCCGCCAGCTTCAGCTGGCGGACGTACTCGGCGAGGTCGGCCTCGGCGCGCAGGACCGTGGCCTGGGCGCGGCGCACCGCCGCCTCGTAGTCGGTCGACTCGAGGCGGGCGATCGTCTCGCCCTGGCGGACGACGCTGCCCTCCTCGACGCGCAGGTCGGAGAGCCGGCCCTGGATCTTGGCGGACACGACCGCCTTGCGGCGGGCCACCACGTAGCCGGAGGCGGTCAGGATCGGCGTGCCGGCGCTCGGCTGCACGTCGTGGCTGACCGCGGCCGTCGTCGTCTCCACCTCGGTGGCCGAGAAGGTCTGCTGCACGCGGAGGGCGTAGAGCGCGGCGAGAACGACGACGACGGGCACGAGGAGCAGGAGCGGCCAGCGCCAGGGGCTCGCCTGCTTCCGGCTCCGGTCGATCTTCAGGGAGGCCAGCTCGCCTTTGAGGTCCGTCACGTTCCTGTCTCCTTCGGCTCCGACCCTGGCGGGTCCTGCCCCATCTACGGCTCCGCGGTACGGCCGAGCCGTGAATTTCGGCGAACGCCCGTCCCCCGCCGGCGAAACCACGCCTACAGCATAGTTGCGGAGCGAACCGGTTTCAGCCACAGGCCACGAGCTGCGGAGCGAGCCGGATTCACTCCGGCGAGCGCAGCGGGGGGTCTCAGGGGGGTGTGACGCCCTGGCTCTCCAGCCAGGGCAAGCAGCACCCCCTGCTCAGTAGAGCTGCGAGATGTACTCGTCCAGCTGCCGCTTCCAGTACGGCCAGTCATGGCCCCCATCGGGCCCCCAGTCGTCGACGGAGTGGCGGATGCCGCGCGACCACAGGACGCCCGAGAGATGGTAGCTCGGCCGCGAGTCCTCGAAGGGGCCGTTGCCCGTCACGAGGCGGATGTCGTCCAGGGCGAGCTGCTCGAGGTACCAGGGGTCGGAGAGGCTCGTCACGTAGTCGACAGGGTTGTTGAAGTAGAAGTTGTCGTCGTAGTCCCCGTCCATGAAGCGGCGCAGGTCGTAGACGCCCGAGAGGCCGAGGCAGCGCCGGAAGAGCTGCGGGTGCTTCAGCAGGCTGTTCACCGCGTGGTAGGCACCGAAGGAGGCGCCGGTCGTGGTGATGCCGATCCCGGGCGCCTGGCAGTGCGAGTGGACGAAGGGGACCACGTCCTCGGCGACGTACGCGTCGTACATGGCCTGCATGTAGGAGCGGTGGCGGGGGTGGGCGCCCTTGTCGTACCAGCTCTGGTTGTTGACCGAGTTGACGCAGAAGAGCTTGACCTTGCCCCCGTCCACGTGGTCGTCGAGGGCGTCGAGCATCCCCTGGCGCTCGAACTCCCACTCGTCTCCGCCGCTCGTCGGGAAGACGAGGATGGGCGAGCCCCAGTGCCCGAAGACCCGGACCCCCATGTCCCGGCCCAGCCGGGACGTGTGCCAGACGTGGTGCTCGCCCTTCATCGTCGTCGCTCCTTGCGGAGAGAGACCGGCTGCCCCCCGCGTGTCCAGTCCGTCGCCGGGGCTAGCCCTCGCTTGGCCCTCCGAATGCGAGGGTCAACGAAAGCGCCGCACCGGCGACGCCATCGAGGACGGCGCCACGAGGTTGCCGAGGAAGACCGCGTTCGACGACGTCTTCTGCAGCTTCTCGATGAGGAACTGCGCGGCCTCGACCGCCGAGAGGTCGGCGAGCGCGCGCCGCAGCAGGTGCCGCTTGACGAGCTCCTCCGGCGGGACGAGGAGCTCCTCGCGGCGGGTGCCCGACTTCAAGACGTCCACCGCGGGGAAGATCCGCCGGTCGGCGATCGCCCGGTCGAGGATCAGCTCCATGTTTCCGGTGCCCTTGAACTCCTGGAAGATGACCTCGTCCATGCGCGATCCGGTCTCGATGAGCGCGGTGGCGAGGATGGTCAAGCTGCCCGAGCCCTCGCAGTTGCGCGCGGCCCCGAAGAACTGCCGCGGGAACTGGAGCGCGCGGTTGTCGACGCCGCCCGACATCGTGCGCCCGCCCGGCCCCATCTCCCGGTTCGACGCGCGGCCGAGCCGGGTGAGCGAGTCGAGGAGGATCACGACGTGCCGGCCCGCCTCCACCAGGCGCTTGGCCCGCTCGATGGCGAGCCGCGAGAGGCGGATGTGCGAGTCGGACGAGGAGTCCGAGGTCGAGGCGAGGACCTCGGCCGGCACCACCCGGCGGAAGTGCGTGACCTCCTCCGGCCGCTCGTCCACGAGCAACAGGATCAGGTGCACGTCGGGGTGGCGGCTGACGATCGCCTTGCCCAGGTGCTCGAGCAGCGTCGTCTTGCCCGCCTTGGGCGGCGAGACGATGAGGCCGCGCTGCCCCTTGCCCACCGGAGCGATGATGTCGATCACGCGCAGGCTGATCTCGGAGCCCTCTCCCGAGAGCTCGAAGGCCTCGGTGGGGTTGATGGAAACCAAGTCCATGAAGTGGGGGAGAGCCTTGTACTTCTCGGGCTCCATGCTCCCCGCCTTCGTGACTTCTACGAGAACGCGGCGGCCGTTACCACCATCGCGGGCGAGGCCTTCGATCTCCGTCCCGTCGCGCAGTCCGTTGTCCCGTGCGATCAGGTACGGGACCACGACGTCCTCGCGCTGCGGTAGGTAGTTCTGAGCGACCTGCCTGACGTATCCCCCCGCCCCTTCGGCGAGCTCGACGACGCCCTGTACCGGCGAGGTCGGCCCCTCGGTCGGAATCGGGGCCTGGCGGGGATCCCGCGGACCCTTCTGACCCTGCGGGGGTCCTCCGGGTCCGCCTTGTCGATGGTGACGATGGCGCCGCGAGTGCCGCGGCCCGTGCCTCAAAGCAGGGCCACCCACCGCGACTTGTTCATCGTCTCCTCCAGCCTCCGACTATGCGGCCTCGTTTCCGGTCTGTCAAGTGGCCACGGGAGCGCCTCGAACGGCCCCGCCGCCCACCGGTCGGCGGCGGGGCCGACGAGCCGGCGTCATCGCTGCGTGGACGGCACGGGAGATCCCGTGGCCGCTGTACAGTAGAGGTCGTCGTGCGCGCCAACCCGCCCTGTGTTGCGTCCGCCGGCCTGCTCCTCCTCGTGATGAGCGCCACCCCTGCGAGCGGCTCGTCGGGTGGTCCCGGCGGGAGGACCGGACCGGCTACGGCGGCTCGCCGGGGAGCAGGGGGCGAAGCGTGACGACGTACCGGCGGCTTGCGCTGGCCGACGGGCCAGTGTCGTCCGCGCACACGGAGGCCGGCCGCGCGCCCGTGGGCCAACCCGCCGCCTCGGCGGCCGACACCGTGCGCGGAGAGGCGAGGGCTTGGGCGATCGGGAACGCGAACCCCCACGCGCGGCACCCGCCGACGA
>JBGPQQ010000194.1:0-6481 GCA_041489115.1 Vicinamibacteria bacterium
CAGGCGCATGAAGTAGAACGCGATGGCGAGGAGGGCCGAGAGGCTGAGCACGGAGAGGAGCACCGACTGGTAGGGCACGTCCCAGTCGGAGAGCAGGCCGAAGGCCGCCCCGCGGTTGCGCACGTGGCTGAGGCTCAGCAGGCCGTCCACCAGCGGCACGTACTCGTGCAGGGACAGCGAGCGGACCACGAGCGCCTTCGTCGCCTGGTCGAGGAGGACGACCGCGGCCATCAGGACGAGGTACGGCAGGTGTCGCTTCACGGGCGGGCCAGGACCGAGGCGCAGCGCTCGCAGACGCCGGGGTGCACGGCGAGGGCGCCGACACCCTCGGACCAGGTCCAGCAGCGCTCGCACTTCCTGCCCGGGGCGTGGTCGACGGAGACCCCGAGCGGCGCCTCGGCCTCCTCGAGCCGCACCGCGCTCACGATGAAGAGGTTGGCGAGGTTGCCGGGGAAGACGCGGCTTTTCGCCTCGTGGGCCCGCAGCGGCTCGAGCGCCTTTACCGGCCCGCGCAGGACGACCGCGGCCTCGAGGCTGGCCGCCACCTGCTTCGCGACGCGGGCGTCCTCGAGCGCCTTCGTGACCTCCGCTCGCACGTCGAGGAGGCCGGCCCAGCGCGAGAGGAGCGCCTCGTCCACCGTCTCGCGGGCGGGAAAGAGGGCGGTGTGCACCGAGGGCTCGGGGAGGCCGGGGACGAGGGGCCAGGCTTCGTCGGTGGTGAAGGGCAGGACGGGGGCGAGCAGGAGGCAGAGGTCCCGCGCGACGCGGTGGAGCACGGTCTGGGCCGAGCGACGCCTTTCTCCGCCCGCGGCGTCGCAGTAGAGCCGGTCCTTCAGCACGTCGAAGTAGAAGGACGAGAGGTCGGCCGCCGCGTACTGGACGAGCTGGTGGTAGACGAGGTGGAACTCGTAGCTCTCGTAGGCGTCGAGCACGCGGGCGACCACCTGCCGGTGGCGGTTGAGCGCGTAGCGGTCGAGCTCGTCGAGGGCCTCCTCCGCCACCGCGTCTTTCGCCGGGTCGAAATCGCTCAGGTTCGACAGCAGGTAGCGGATCGTGTTGCGGACCTTGCGGTAGGCCTCGGCCACCCGCTTGATCATGTCGTCGGAGATCCGCATGTCCTCGCGGTAGTCGACCATGATGGTCCACATCCGCAGGACCTCGGCCCCGTACGTGTGGATGAGCTTCTGGGTGTCGACGTCGTTGCCCAGGCTCTTCGAGATCTTCCTGCCCTCGCCGTCCACGGTGAAGCCGTGGGTGATGACCAGGCGGTAGGGGGCGCGCCCCCGGGTGGCGACGCCGATGAGCAGCGACGAGTGGAACCACCCGCGGTGCTGGTCGGAGCCCTCGAGGTAGACATCGGCCGGCCACGGCAGGTCGGCCCGGTGCCCGAGCGTCGCCGCGTGCGAGGAGCCGGAGTCGAACCAGACGTCGAGGATGTCGGTCTCCTTGCCGAAGGCCGTCCCGCCGCACTTCGGGCAGGCGAAGCCCGCGGGCAGGAGGTCCTTCGCCTCGCGGGCGTACCAGGCGTCCGCGGTCTCCGCCTCGAAGTCGGCGGCCACGTGGCGCGCGAGGTCGGCGCGCAGCAGGATCTCCCCGCACCCCTTGCAGTAGAAGGCGGGGATCGGCACGCCCCACAGGCGCTGGCGCGAGATACACCAGTCGGGGCGCGTCGCGATCATGTTGCGGATGCGCTCCTCGCCCCAGGCGGGGATCCACTTCGATTCCGCGATCGCCGCGAGGGCCTGCTCCCGGAGGGTGGGCCGGCCCTCGTCGAGGGCGATGAACCATTGCTCGGTCGCGCGAAAGATGATCGGGTGCTTGCAGCGCCAGCAGACCGGGTAGGAGTGCGTGTCCTTCCCGGCCTGGAGGAGAGCGCCCGTCTCGCGCAGGAAGTCCACGATCGCGGGGTTGGCGTCGAACACCTTCTGCCCGGCGAAACGCTCGACCTCGGGCAGGAAGCGCCCGCCCTCGTCCACCGGGCAGTAGATGTCGAGGCCGTAGCGGATGCCGGTGAGGTAGTCGTCCCAGCCGTGGCCGGGGGCGGTGTGGACGACGCCGGTCCCGGTGTCGAGGGTGACGTAGTCCGCGAGGAGGACCGGCGAGTCGCGATCGATCCACGGGTGCCGGAAGCGGAGCTTCTCGAGCGCCGTGCCCTTCGCCTCGGCGAGGGGCGCGCCGAGCGCGGACGGCGCGCCCGCGGGGTTGCCCTTGGCGTGCCAGCGGGCCTCGGAGGCCTCGCGCAGGGCCTTCGCCACGAGCAGCACGTCGTCCGTGCCCTCGAGCGGGTAGAGGGCGTACTCGACGTCCGGGTGGACGGCGAGGGCGAGGTTGGCGGGCAGCGTCCAGGGGGTCGTCGTCCAGATGACGGCGAAGACCCGCTTGCCGGCGAGCGCGGGGTGCGCCTTTGCCAGCCGGTCGCGGTCGGCCTCGGCGAGCGGGAAGCGCACGTCGATCGACGGGCTGACGTGGTTCTCGTCGTACTCGACCTCGGCCTCGGCCAGCGCCGTCCGGCACGAGAGGCACCAGTGGACCGACTTCTTCGCCTTGTAGACGAAACCCTTCTCCGCGAAGACGGCGAGCTGCCGCACGATCGTCGCCTGGTAGGAGGGCGACATCGTCAGGTAGGGGTCCTGCCACTCGCCGAGGACGCCCAGCCTCTCGAACTCCTCGCGCTGGATGCGCACGAACTTCTCGGCGTAGGCCCGGCACGCCTGGCGGAAGGCCAGCGGCGACATGTCGCGCTTCTTCGCGCCGAGGTCCCGGTCCACCTTCAGCTCGATCGGCAGCCCGTGGCAGTCCCAGCCCGGCCGGTACGGGGCGTCCTTCCCGAACATCGACCGGCTGCGGACGACCACGTCCTTCAGAATCTTGTTGAGGACGGTGCCGAGGTGGATGTGGCCGTTGGCGTAGGGCGGCCCGTCGTGAAGGACGAAGCTCGGCCGGCCCTTCCGGGCGGCCCGGATCCGCCCGTAGAGGTCCTCGGCCTTCCAGCGCTCCAGCCGGCGTGGCTCGGCCTGAGGCAGGTTGGCCTTCATGGGGAAGTCCGTCCTGGGTAGGTTCAGCGTCGATCGCAGGTCGGACCCGGTCATGGCTGGCTTGGGTCTCGGAGCATCAAACGAACAAGTTAGCACGCGGCTTCCAACCCCGTCAAACAAAACGCCTTGCGGGGCTCTGCCGAGCGGGTATTGCGGTACAATCCGGCCGTCGGACCAGGGCCACGAGGGAGCCGCGATGAACCGATCCCGACGGTTGTCCGGGCTCGCGCTTCTCGTGCTGCTCGCGCTTCCGTTCGCGGGCTGCGGCAGCACCGGTGAGGAGTGCGACCCCTGCTCGAGCGACGACGACTGCAAGAGCGGCCTCGTCTGCTCGACCTTCAGCGACGGCAGCAAGCGCTGCGGCACCGGGCTCGGCACCAACTGCCGCGTCCGCTGAGCCCGGGGCTTCTCACTCGCGCGCGCGGGCGACGCCCCTCGCGGGCCGGGGCAGCTGCCTGGCGAGCGCCCCTCCCAGCATCCCCGCCAGCACCGTGAACGCCGGCCAGACCACGAGCTGGGGCACGAGGGTCAGCCAGAACGCTTGCCGCCAGCTGCCGGGCACGAAGCTGTACGCCTCGCCGGTCACCGAGACGAGCACGGAGGTCACGGCCGACACGTCGTAGTGGCTGCCGAGGCCGAACCGGGTCGCGACGACGCCGACGACGGCTACGAAGCCGCGGACGAGGAAGGCGTAGCCGAGGAGGGTCCGGAGGAGGGGCCTCGGGGCCGGTCCCCCGGGCGGGAGGGCCGTGGCGAAGTAGGCGCCGGCCACGGGGGCCAGCCAGGTCACGCCCAGCACCTGAACGAGGAGCGCGGGGGCCGCGCTCTTCTCGAGCAGGAAGCGCACCACGGTGACCAGCCACGCGAGTGCGACGGAGCTCGCCACCCAGCGTGGGGCGAGCCAGCGCGAGAGGGGCTCGCCGAAGGCGAGGCCGGCGAACCCGAGCAGCAGGCACGCCGCGGTGAGGACGTAGTAGTAGAGGCTGGCCGAGGCCGACGCGGTCGCGGTGAGGGTGGCCGGGCCCACCAGCACGACGGACGTGAGCGCGGACTCGCGGAGGCCCTCGGCCCGCACCGCGGCCACGAGGAAGCCGATCCCGGCCGCGCTCGTGGCGACGGAGACGCGCCGCCTCCAGGTGCCGGGCAGGCGCGGCCACCAGTGCATGAGCACGGCGAGGGCCCACGCGAGCGCGATCGTGAGTGGCAGGGTCGGCACGGGGCCGGAAGGGTATCATGAGCCCGTGACCGGGGAGACCGCGGGCGCAGCGCGCGAGGCGAACGAGGCCACGCGCGGGAGCGCCATCAAGCTCGCGGCCGAGGTAGCCTCGCGGCTGCTCGGGCTCGGGACGACGCTGCTCCTCGCGCGTGCCCTGGGGCTCGCGGGCTTCGGGGCCTTCGGCCGCCTGTGGACCGTCGCGCTCCTCCTGGCCGAGCTCGCCGAGTTCGGGCTCCAGGCCACGGCCACGCGGGGGCTCGTCGCCGGGACCTTCTCGCTGCCTGCGCTCGCGCGCGCGCGGCTCATCACCTCGGGGCTGGTGGCGGGAGTAGCGATCCTCGCCCTTCCGGCGGCCGCGGCGGGCCCGGCCTGGGCGCGTGCCGCCGCTCCGGTCCTCGTCCCCCTCGTCCTCTTCTTCGTCCTCGCCGGCTGGGGCGAGTTCCTGGGCGTCGCGCTGCGCTGCCGCGGGGCGCGGGTCGGGGAGGCCGTCCTCCTGCTGCTCCTTCGTGCCGGCAGCCTCGTCGGCGCCGCCGTGGCGGTCCTCGCCAGCGCCGACTTCGCCGGCCTCGCTTGGTCGCAGGCCGTCTCCCCGCTCCCGGCTCTCGCCCTCGGAGCGGTGCTGCTCGCCCGTCGGCCGGCGCCGGCCCCCGGGTCGGAGGCCGGGGTGACGGCCGTGCTGCGGGCGGCGGCGCCGCTCGCGGCGAACGGGGGGCTGCAGATCCTGAGCCCCAAGGTCGAGTTCCTCGTCCTCTCGGCGCTGGCTGGCGACCGGGAGACGGGTGTCTTCCTCGCCGCGCTGCGGGTGTTCGAGTTCCTCGGGATGGTGCCGAGCGCGGTCGCCCAGGGCGCAATGCCCGCGCTCACGCGAGAGGCCCTGCGGGGCGGCGAAGGGGTCCGGCGGCGGACGGCGGGCACGATGGCGCTCGTCGCGGCGCCGGCCGCCGTCGGCCTCGCGCTCGTGGCGGGCGGGGTGGTGAACCTGCTCTACGGCCGCGCGTACGCCGAGGCGGCCACGCCGCTCCGGATCCTGGCCCTCGCCCTCGTGCCGCTCTTCATGAACGCGCTCCTGTCCTGGGCCGTGCTGGCCAGGGGCCGCGCCTCCTGGCTCCCGCGGCTGACCGCGGTGCGAGTCCTGGCGGCGCTCGCCCTGGCCCTCGCCCTCGTGCCGCCCCTCGGGGCCATCGGTGCGGCGGCGGGGCTCGTCGGCGCCGAGTGGCTGCTGCTCGCGCTCGGCTCGCTCGCCTGCCGGGGCGCGGCCTTCGTGGTGCCCCTGGCGAGGCCCGTCGGCTGGGCGCTCGCCGCGTGCGTGCCGATGGCGCTGGCGGTGAGTGGGGTGCGCGACAGCCTCGCCCTCGCGCTGGCAGTCGGGGCCCTCAGCTGGGCGGCGACGCTGGCCGCGGCGTTGCGGCTGCGTCCCGCCCTCGCGCGGGATCTGGTGGGGGATCTCCGCTGATGCCGCAGAGCGCGGAGAAGAGGAGGCCGGTCGTCCTCTACCAGCCGAGCGACGAGGGGGCGGTGATGCCGCTCGGCCTCCTCGCGCTGGGCTCCTGGCTCGCGGGCGAGCACGTCGTGGTCGTGGACGGCCGCTTCGAGCTCGCGCCCGAGTCCCGTGTCGTCGAGCTGGCGCGGGGCGCGCTCTGCCTCGGCGTCACCGTGCGCACGGGACCGGCCCTGCGCGAGGCCCTGCGCGTGAGCACGGCGGCCCGGGCCGCGAGCCCGGGGCTAGCCATCTTGTGGGGCGGCCCGCATCCCACGCTCGACCCGAGGTCGTGCCTCGAAACGGGGGTCGTGGACGCCTGTGCCCTCGGCGCCGGCGAGGAGTCGCTGGCCGCCGCCGCGGCGGCGCTGCGCGCCGGCCGCGGGCTCCCGAAGGTGGCCGGCCTGGCGGTGGCGGACGGCGAGGCGGGCGAGCCCGCGCCGCCTTTCGCGACTCTGTGGCCGCGCGCCGACTACTCGCTGCTCGACCTCGAGCGCCACTTCGAGAGCCGGGGGGGGCGGCGCCTCGACTACTGCTCGAGCCGGGGCGCGAGGGACGGCCCGCCCTGGATGGGCATCCGCGCCGAGCGGGTGGTGGCGGAGGCGAGGGAGCTCTCCGAGCGGTACCGGCTCTCGGAGGTCCTCTTCCAGGACGAGGACTTCTTCGCGGACGCGGAGCGCGTGGACGGGATCGCGCGCGGCCTGCTCGACGGCGGCGGCGCGCCCCACTGGCAGGCGGGGGCGCGGCCCGAGG
>JBGPQQ010000195.1:0-6444 GCA_041489115.1 Vicinamibacteria bacterium
CAGGCGGACTACCTCGTGATCGGCCCGGGGGAGTTCCTGGCGGCGGCGGCACCGCTTCTGGAGCAGCGTCGGAGCCAGGGGCTGGTGTCGCGGGCGGTGTCGTTCGAGGAGATCGCGTCGGAGTTCGGGCGGGGGCAGCCCTCGGCGGAGGCGATCAAGGCGTTTCTCTCGTACGCGTACCACTCGTGGCAGCGCCCCTCGCCGCGGTACGTGCTCTTGCTCGGAGACTCGACGTACGACCCGCGGCGGTTCGTGGCTTCGTCGTGGGCGTCACCGCTGCCGGCTTTGTGGGCGAAGACGAGCTATCTGTGGACGGCGTCGGACCCGGCTCTGGCCGCGGTGAACGGGGAGGACGTCCTGCCTGATCTGGCGATCGGTCGCCTTCCGGCGACGACGGTGGAGCAGGCGGAGACGCTGGTCGGGAAGCTTCTGGCGTGGGAGGACTCGGGGCAGGGGCTCGCTGGCAAGGCCGTTCTCGTGGCCGACAACCCCGATGTGGCGGGGGACTTCGAGGCGGACGCGGAGGACATCCGGGCGAGCTTCCTCGCGGGGAGGAGCACGACGACGCTGAAGCTGAACGAGCTGGGCGCGGCGATGCGGCCGGCGATTCTCGGGGCCTTCGACGACGGGGCGAGCCTGATGAGCTACGTGGGCCATGGTGGCACGGCGGTGTGGGCGAGCGAGAACGTGCTCAACTCCTGGGACGTTCCCGCACTGCGGGCGCAGACGGAGCAGCCGCTGCTCCTGACCATGAACTGCCTGAACGGGTACTTCGTGGCTCCGAACTTCGATGCGCTCTCGGAGGCGTTCTTGAAGGCGGAGGGGCGGGGGGCGATCGCGGCCTTCTCGCCGAGCGGCCTGAGTGTCGACGGGCCGGCACACCAGTACCACCGGGCGGTGATGGCGGAGCTCGTGAGCGGGACGCACGAACGGCTGGGGGACGCGATTCTCGCCGCCCAGAGCGCCTACGCCCAGACCGGCCTCATGCCCGAGCTGCTCTCCGTCTACCAGGTCCTCGGCGACCCGGCGATGAGGATCCAATAGACCGCGCCGGCGGATCCCTCGTAGCCCCCCGGAAAATGGCCGGCCCCACGAGGGGGGCCCCTGCGGTATGGTGAGGGCCGGCCGAGAGAATCGGCGGGAGCTGCTCCATGAGATTCACGAACGCTGTCGTGGGAAGCGTGCTGCTGACGCTGGCGTGCGGGGGGGTGTCGGCCGGCGAGGCGCCCGCCCGCCGGATGAGCCGGGCGGTCCTGGAGGACAAGGTGCGGGGGGGCTGGGCCGGGCAGATGATCGGCGTGGCCTTCGGCGCTCCGACCGAGTTCAGGTCGAACGGGAAGATCAACGAGGCCGAGCTGAAGTGGACCCCCGACATGATCGAGAACACGATCCACCAGGACGACCTCTACGTCGAGATGACGTTCGCCGAGGTGATGGACCGGGTCGGCCTCGACGCCACCACCGAGCAGTACGGGGAGATGTTCCGTGACTCGAAGTACGGCCTCTGGCACGCCAACGCGGGGGCGCGGCGCAACCTGAACCGCGGCATCAAGGCGCCGATGTCAGGCCATCCCGACTACAACATCCACGCCAACGACATCGACTTCCAGATCGAGTCCGACTTCATCGGCCTCATGTGCCCGGGGCTGCCCCAGGCCTCGAACCACTACGCCGACCGCGTGGGGCGGGCGATGAACTACGGGGACGGCCTCTACGGCGGGATGCTCTTCGGGGCCATGTACGCTTCGGCCTTCTTCGAGACGGACCCGCACCGGGTGGTCGAGGCGGGGCTCCTGGCGATCCCGGCCGAGAGCGGTTACGCCCGGCTCATCCGCGACCTCCTGGCCTGGCACGACCAGAACCCGAGCGACTGGCGGAGAGCGTGGCAGCTCGTCGAGGACAAGTGGAACCGGGACGATCTGTGTCCGGACGGGGCGCTCGTGCCCTTCAACATCGACGCCCGGATCAACGGGGCCTACGTGGTGCTGGGCCTGCTCTACGGGGACGGCGACTTCGCGAAGACGCTGGAGATCTCGACGCGGGCCGGGCAGGACTCGGACTGCAACCCGTCGAGCGCGGCGGGCATACTCGGGGTCATGCTGGGCTACGAGAGGATCCCGGAGCGGTGGAAGGCGGGGATCCCGGCGCTCGCGGACACGAAGTTCGAGTTCACGCAGTACTCGTTCAACGAGATCGTGAGGTCGACCCTCGTCCGGGCGGAGAAGAACATCCTCGCGGCCGGCGGCAAGGTGAGCCCCGACGAGGTGGCGATCCCGGTGCAATCGGCGAAGGCTCCGCCGCTCGAGCAGTGGGACCCCGGCGTTCCGATCGCGCGCGTGGAGCACGACCGACCGGCCTGGTCCTGGAGGGGCGGGTGGACGGCGGAGACGCTGAAGAACCAGTGGTCGTCGTGGAAGGTGAAGCAGGCGGGCGGCGCCGGGGATGAGGCGAGCCTCGCGATCGTCGGCACCGGCGTCGCGATCGTCGGCACGATGAGCCAGGAGGGCGGCCGCGCCGACGTTTATCTCGACGGTGCGAGGGCGGGGGAGATCGACGCCTGGATCCCGGAGCGCACGAACGACAACGACTACTGGCACGTCACCGGCCTGGCGAACGGCCCGCACACGGTCCGAATCGTCGTCCGGGACGACGCCGACGCCCGGTCGAAAGGCCGGGCGATCCGGCTGGAGCGGGCGATCGTCTACGGTCCCCGCCCGTAGATCCCGCTCCCGGTTCCGTCGCGGGGAGGACATAATGGAGAGCCCGCCCCGGCCGGGCCCCCGGCTTCCGGGGGCGGCCGGCGGCCCGGCGACTCAACGAAGGAGAAGCTGATGAAGAAGGTCCTCTGGTCGGGCGCCCTGGCGCTCGGTATCGCCGCCCTCCTCGCCCTCGTGGCCGCGCCGGCGCAGGCGCAGGTGACGAAGCTCGAGGGCAAGGCGTTCGATTCGGGCTACGTCCGCGACTTCTATCTCGAGGGGAACTCGATCCCCACCCAGAAGCGCAACACGGTCATCCTCAAGGGAGCCGACGGGAAGCACCTCGTCTTCTCGCTGCTGGACACGACAGGCTACAGCGCGGAGATCCAGCAGAAGTACGCCGGGATGATCATCGTGGAGCGGAAGGTCACGGTCGGCGGCGCCTCCGTCGGAACCGGCGCCTACGGATTCGGCCTCCAGAAGCCGACGCCGGCCGAGGGCCCGGGCAAGCTGGTCGTCTACGACGTGGCCGGCGGCAAGGTCGCGGAGACGGCGACGCAGTACGACGCGAAGCTGGCCCAGCCGGTCCCGCTCCAGGTCACGACCGCGGGCGGCCAGACCAAGCTCTACCTCGGCCGGTACTGGGTCGAGGTGAAGTAGGCCTTCAGCGGCCGCGGAGGGGCTCCGGGGAGAGCCCCTCCGCTTCGTCCACGAGGTAGTGCCGGTCGGCCGGCACGCCCCGGAACTCGTCCACCTTCCCGCTCGGCCACTCGACGCGTACCAGGTCGGCCTTCTGCGCCTCGCCGAGGCCGAAGTGCGCCCGCGGGTCGCTGCAGGAGTAGATCCCGACCGTCCGCTTGATCTCCCAGACCTGCGAGAGCGCACCCGTGCGCACGGTGATTCGGGCGCCGATGCCGTCGCGGTTGCTTCGGCGGCCGACGGTCCGGAGCATCAGCCAGTGGCCGGGAGCGCCGTCGTTCCGCAGCACGAGCGGCTTGGAGTCGAGGCAGGCCACCACCACGTCGAGGTCCCCGTCGTTGTCGAGATCCGCGAAGGCGGTGCCGCGCCCGAGCACCCGCTTCGCGGCGTCGGGGCCGGCCTCGGCCGACGCGTCGCGGAACGTCCCGTCGCGGTTGTTGAGGTAGATCGTGAGCGCGGGCTGCTCGTAGGTCTCCCGGCCTGCCCCGGGCAGCCGGGTCGTCCCGGGGCCGGCAGCGGCGCGCAGGTGCGGGTAGACGTGGCCGTTGGCGTGCACGATGTCCTTCCACCCGTCGTGGTCGAGGTCCACGAGGCGCGTGCCCCACTTGACGAGCGGCCACTCGGGCTCGCGGATCCGGGCCCGGGCGGTCACGTCCTCGAAGAGGAGCCCGCCGAGGTTGTGGTAGAGCGTGCTGTAGTCGCTCGCGAAGTGGGTGGAGTAGAGGTCGAGCCGCCCGTCGTTGTCGTAGTCGGCGGCGTCCACCCCCATGCTGGCCTGCTCGTTGCCGTCTCCGCTCACGGCCACGCCGCTCGGGAAGCCGCGCTCGTCGAAGTGGCCGTCCCCCCGGTTGACGAAGAGGTAGTTCGGCGTCGCGTCGTTGCCGACGTAGATGTCGAGGTCCCGGTCGCCGTCCACGTCCGCGGCCACGACGCCGAGGCCGAAGTAGCGCTCCTTGTCGAAGGCGCCCGAGGCCTCGGATTGCTCTGTGAACGTGCCGTTGCCGTTGTTGTGGAAGTAGAGGTCCTGGGCCCCGGGCAGGCCGCGCGGCCCGCAGAGCACCGGCACGCCGAGGTAGGCGCAGGTGCACCCGGCGCGGCCCTCGGGGAGCTTGTCCGGGCCCACGTCCAGGTAGGCGGCGACGTACAGGTCGAGAAAGCCGTCGCCGTCGAAGTCGCCGAAGGCGGCGGAGGAGCTCCAGCCGGGGGCTCGGATGCCGGCCTTCTCCGTGACGTCGGTGAACGTCCCGTTCCCGTTGTTGTGGTAGAGCACGTCGGGGCCGAGGTTCGTGAGGTAGAGGTCCACCCAGCCGTCGTTGTCGTAGTCGGCGGCGCTCACCCCGACGCCCCAGCCCCCACGGGTGAGGCCGGCCTTCTGCGTGACGTCCTCGAAGGTGCCGTCCCCGCGATTGCGATAGAGGACGGGACCGGGGTTGCTGCCCGCCCGCCACTGCTCGAGCGACGAGCCCCGCGAGAAGACGAGGTCGACCCAGCCGTCGTTGTCGTAGTCGAGGACACCCACGCCCCCGCCCTTCACCTCGAAGATGTAGTCCTTCCGGTCCGGGTCGCCGGTGGCGTTCACGAACGTGATGCCGGAGGCGGCGGTCACGTCGGTGAAGCGGACGCGGGCGGGGGGCGGGGCCCCCGAGGCCAGCAGGAGGCCGCCCAGGGACAGGGCGGTCAGCGCCGGGGCGAGCCGGGCCGGTCGGCGAAGGGCCATGGCCCATCCTAGCCGAGTCGCGACGGCGCGCGGGCCGTCGACGGCCACGCCCGCGGGCTTCCCCCGGCCTCCGGTAGAATCGGAGCGCGGGAGGGGTCACCGTGGCAGGCTGCCGAGGTTCCGTGACGAGATGAGGCGCCGGCGCACTCTCCTCGCGCTGGCCTTGCTGCCGCTCGGCTGCGGAGGCGGCGGGTCCGCGACCAGCCCGCACGCGGGCACCTTCGAGCTCTCCTGGAGCGACGAGTTCGAAGGCACCGCCGTCGATGCCTCGAAGTGGTTCGTGATGGACGAGCACCAGGACGCCTGGCCCGAGACGCCGTGGCGCCGCAACTGGAAGCGGGAGAACGTCACGGTCGAGGACGGGGCCCTCGTGATCCGCACCGTGCGCGAGCCGGTGGGCTTCTCGACCGGAGCGGTGATGACCGCAGACTGGGGCAAGCCCGCGCGCTTCACGCAGGCCTTCGGCCGGTTCGAGGCGCGCGTGCGCTTCCCCCGGCAGCAGGGCCACTGGTGCGCGTTCTGGCTGGAAAACGCGGACGTCGGCCGCGTGGACGGGTCGGGCCGCGACGGGACCGAGATCGACGTGATGGAAAAGGCGTGGCTCCTCGACCAGGTTCAGCACACGCTGCACTGGGACGGCTACGCCGCCGCCCACCGCAGCGCCGAGCAGCTCGTGACCGGCCGGGGCCTGAGCGACGGTGGCTGGCACGTCTTCCGCGTCGACTGGTACCCCGACGAGTACGTCTTCTTCGTCGACGACCACGAGACGTGGCGCACCGCCGCCGGAGGCGTCTGCCAGAATCCGAACTGGATCCTTCTCACCGAGGAGATCGGCAACTTCGGGACCGGGCCGGGGCAGTGGGGCGTCGGGCCGATCGAGCAGGCGGCGCTGCCCGACGAGTACCGCGTCGACTACATCCGGGTCTGGCGCTACGTCCCGCCCGCGTCCCAGAGGTAGACGCCCTGGTCCCGCTCGCAGACGACGTCGAGCGGTTGGTCCCGAGGAATCCGCGAAACCATGCCGCCGTCCGTGTTACGGCATGGTCACCTTGCTGAGGGTCATCGGCGAGTCGCCGGGGCCGATCGGCCGCAGCCGGAATCGGTACGAGAGCGGGGCGGCCTTGAGGCGGTACTGCGGCAGCGGCAGGGCACCCCAGCTGTCGTCGCCGCCCAGGCCCATCTGTTTCCCGTCGAGGTTCAGGTACGTCTCGGCCCGCGCCGGCATCTGGTGGTGGTGTCCCGCCTGGTCCATGTCCTCGGCCGAGTGGTGGAGCGCGTTCACGCCGAGGAGGGGCTGGCCCACGGCGAGGAGGCCGGAGCCCGAGGCGTTCG
>JBGPQQ010000196.1:0-6443 GCA_041489115.1 Vicinamibacteria bacterium
GAGTTCCCGGACCTCGACGCCACGGTGCGGGGGGCGATCTCGATCGCCCGGCGGCTCCAGGACCCCCTCGCCGAGCTCGTCAAGATCGAGCCGCGCAGCATCGGGGTGGGGCAGTACCAGCACGACGTGGCCCACGCCGCTCTGCAGCGGGCGCTCGACGCAGCCGTCGAAGGCTGTGTCAACGGCGTCGGGGTCGACCTGAACACCGCCTCGCGCCACCTCCTCGCCCACGTGGCGGGCATCGGGCCCGCCCTCGCCGGCTCGATCGTCGAGCACCGCGAGAAGCAAGGGCTCTTCCGCTCCCGGCAGCAGCTCCTCGAGGTGCCCCGCTTCGGGCCGAAGGCGTTCGAGCAGGCGGCCGGCTTCCTGCGGGTGCGCGGGGGCGAGCACCCGCTCGACGACACCGCGGTGCACCCCGAGCGCTACGCCGCGCTCGAGGCCCTGGCGTCCCGCCTCGGCAAGGGGATCGCGGACCTGCTCGGGCCCGGCGCCGCGCTCGTGCGCGAGGCGGCGTCCCTGAGGGAGGAGATGGGCGCTTTCACCTGGGAAGACGTGATCGCCGAGGTCGAGAAGCCCGGGCGCGACCCCCGGGAGGCCTTCGTCCCCTTCTCCTTCCGCGAGGACGTGCAGAAGATCGAGGACCTGAAGCCCGGGATGGCGTGCCCGGGGATCGTGAGCAACGTCACGAACTTCGGCGCCTTCGTCGACGTCGGGGTCCACCACGACGGCCTCGTCCACGTCTCGCAGCTCGGGGCGAGGTTCGTGAAGGACTCGAAGACCGCGCTCGAGCCGGGCGACCGGGTCGAGGTGCGGGTGCTCAAGGTGGACCTCGAGAAGAAGCAGATCTCGCTCACGATGCGACCCGCCGTCGAGCGGAGGCCGCCCACGAGGCCGAAGCCGGCGGTTCGGCCCGGGAGAAGGCCGGCCCCTCCCGTGTCGCCCGAGGCGAAGCCGGCGGCCGAACCGCGGCCCGCGCGCCCGGAGAGGCCCCGCCGTCCCGCTCCGGCCGGCGAGCACCCGCACCCGCGTCCGCTGGCGGAGCCGCCGTCGGCCGGGCGTCGCGCTGAGCGGCCGCGCCCGGAGCGAACGGCGGAAGCCCGCCGTCCGCCCGGCAAGCCGCCGGCCGACCGTCGACCCGAGCCGCGGCGGCAGGTCTTCAACAATCCCTTCGCAGTTCTCGCCGGCCTCAAGGTCCCGCCCAAGCGGGACAAAGGCTGAAGCTGGGAGGAGGGCCGCGAGGGCGCGGGGTCGGAACCCGCGACACCTGAAGAGGCACGACCGCCCGGGGTAGGAACCCGCAACGGCAAGGCTGTACCCAGCTCCCTTTGATCTGGGGGACCCCGGTCCCCCAGACCCCTCCGGGTATCCAAACAGCATGATCCCGTAGCATGTCTATCAGTGGCAGGGTTGATGCTATGTGACTCGTGGGGCGCTGCCGGCCGGCAACGCTTGCGCGGAGGTCGTCATGCCGATTCCAGCCCGGAGATCGAGGCCCAGAAAGCGGTTTCGCCGTTGAACGGAAAGAGGAACGGGCCGGTGGTTCCCACGCTGTGGACCGAGCGCTTCGCACAGCGCACCCAGCGGATGACGAGCTCGATCATCCGCGAGCTGCTCAAGCTCACCGAGAAGCCGGACGTGATCTCGTTCGCCGGCGGGCTGCCCGCCCCGGAGGTGTTCCCCCTCGCGGAGGTGGAGCTCGCCACCGAGACGGTGCTGCGGGAGCAGGGCAAGACGGCGCTCCAGTACGCCGCCACCGAGGGCTACCTGCCGCTCCGCGAGCTCCTCGTGCGGCACATGGCGCGCTACGGCATCAAGGTGAAGCCCGCCAACGTGATGATCACCTCGGGCTCGCAGCAGGGGCTCGACCTCATCGGCAAGCTCTTCGTGAACCCGGGCGACCGCATCCTCACCGAGTCGCCGACCTACCTCGGGGCGCTCCAGGCGTGGAGCGCCTACCAGGCCGACTACCTCACCGTTCCCGTGGACGACGAGGGGCTCGACGTGGAGAAGCTCGAGGCTCAGCTGCGGGGCGGGCCGAAGTTCCTCTACATCCTGCCCAACTTCCAGAACCCGGCGGGGGTCACCCTGAGCCTCGAGCGGCGGCGGCGCCTCGTCGAGCTCGCCAACCACTACGGAGCCCCGATCGTCGAGGACGACCCCTACGGCCAGCTCCGCTACGAGGGCGAGCACCTGCCGCCGATCGTCCAGATCGACGCGGAGCTCCACGACTGCGCGAAGGGGGAATGCGACTTCACCGGGGACGTGCTCTACCTCTCGACGCTCAGCAAGACGCTCGCCCCGGGCCTCCGGATCGCCTGGGTGGTGGCGCCCGAGTCGGTCATCTCGCGCCTCGTGCAGATGAAGCAGGGCGCCGACCTCCACAGCAGCACGTTCTGCCAGATGGTGGCGTACGAGGTGGCGAAGGACGGCTTCCTCGACCGCCACGTCAGGAAGATCCGCGAGGTCTACGGCGAGCGGAGGAACGCCATGCTGGACGCGCTCGAGCGGCACTTCCCGGGGGAGGTGCGCTGGACGAAGCCGCAGGGCGGCCTCTTCCTCTGGATCACCCTGCCCGAGGGCTTTGACTCCACGCAGCTCCTCGAGGAGGCACTCGAGCAGGAGAAGGTAGCCTTCGTGCCCGGGGCGTCCTTCTTCCCGCGCGGCGGCGGCGAGCGGACCTGCCGGCTGAACTTCTCCTACGCGCGGCCCGACGTCATCGACGAGGGCATCCGCCGGCTCGGGAACGTGATCAAGAAGAAGCTCGCGTGAAACGCGATCGTCAGACCTTCAGGTAGATCCCCCGGCGGTCCATCCAGAGGGCCACGAGGTAAAAGAGGAGCACCATCGTGAGCGCCCACGCGAGGGAGGCCTCGTAGGGAGGGAGCCAGCTCGCGTAGGCCGCGGCGTACAGCCGTTGCCACAGGCTCTTCGCCACGCCGTCCGGGCCCGACCACTTGATGACGCCGAGCGTGTCGGCCAGGAAACCCGCGCCCACGTACACGGCGATCGCGTTCTTGCCGTAGGTCACGAACGGGACGGCCCACCGCTTCCAGCCGGCGACGTCCACGATCCAGTAGGTGAGCCCGAAGAGCGCGGCGGCCAGGCCTCCGGTCAGCAGCACGAAGGACGGGGTCCAGATGCTCTTGTTGATCGGGAAGAGCAGCCAGGGGGGCGCCGCCTCGCCCCACAGGACCCCGAGGGCGGTGAGCCCGAGCCCGCCGAGGAGAAGCCCCCGGGTCGTGGCGAATGGCGTGCGTCCCGACCGGACCCATTCTCCGAAGAGCAGCCCCAGGAGCGCGGTGGCGATGGCGGGCAGCGTCGAGAGCACTCCCTCGGGGTCCCACGTCTTCGTCTCGCTCCACACGTGGGGCACGAGGACGACGCGGTCCACCTGCGCGGAGAGGTTCGTCTGCATCTCGAGGTTCGGAGGGTGGCCCTCCGGCCCGGTGACCCGGGTCATCAGGGCCCAGTAGCCCACGATGAGGCAGGCGGCGAGCACGGCCTGCCCGCGCGGCCGCAGCCAGCGCTTCGCCGCCCACGCCGCGAGGTAGCAGATCCCGATGCGCTGCAGGACGCCGGGCCAGCGCAGCTCGGCGATCGGGAAGTACGGGTAGAGGTTCAGCAGCAGTCCCAGGCCGATCAGCTTCAGGGCGCGGGCGACGGCGGGTCGTGCCTCGAGCCGCCGCGAGAACGTCAGCGACATCCCGACCATGAACAGGAAGAACGGGAAGATGAGGTCGGTGGGCGTCCACCCGTTCCAGCGCACGTGGAGGAGCGGCCAGTAGACGTGCCCCCAGTCGCCGGGGTTGTTGACCAGGATCATCGCGGCGATGGTGAGGCCGCGGAAGGCGTCGAGGGAGAGGAGGCGAGGGGCCGCGGCGGGTCGTTCGGTCACGCCGGCCATCCTACCAAGCCGCGGGCCGCGGCGGAGGGGCCGGAAAAAGTAAAACGCCCGGAGCCTCGCGGCCCCGGGCGCCTCTCGGTTCAGTGGCTCGAAAGAGTCCCCTACCCGATCTTGCTTACGTTCGCGGCGCGCGGCCCCTTGGGGCTGTCGACCACCTCGAACCGGACGCGATCACCCTCGTTGAGGGTCCGGAACCCCTCCGCCTTGATCTCGCTGTGGTGGACGAACACGTCCGGCCCACCCTCGCGGGAGAGAAAACCGAAGCCCTTGGACTCGTTGAACCACTTCACCGTACCTTCGACCATGAACGTATAGGCCTCCCTAGCCTTGCCTGGCGACAGCTACGTGCGCGCCCACCGCAGGAACCGCCCACCGTGGACGGCCCCGGGCGACGGGCGCCAGAGCGACGGTCACCAGGGCGAGCACACGCTAGCAAATGTGCTTTTGGCCCGTCAAGGCGCTTCGCGCCAGGCTAGCGCCCCTCGCGGGCGGGGAGCAGCCCCCCGAGCGCCCAGCCGAGCGCCCCGGCGATGCCGTTCAGGATCGTGTTGACCACCAGGCCGCCCGCCCGGAACCCCATCGCCGCGACGAAGCCGATGGCCTCGGACTGCCGGGTGAGGGCCATCGGGTTGCTGAAGTAGCTGTCGATGCCGGCGAGGTAGGAGACGGCCGTGGAGAGCAGGATCACGAGCTGCGAAGCCACGGCCATGTACATCGCGAAGCCGGCCGCCTTGGGGAGCCGCCAGCCCAGCCACGGACGCAGGAACACGGCCGACAGCAGCGAGGCGAACAGCGTCAGGGTGACGATGCTCAGCGCGCTCGTGCCCTTCTCGTACGGCACCGCGAACACCGTCCCCATGAGCCACCGACCCACCGTGACGATGCCCAGCATCACGAAGAATGGCCTCGCCACCCGCCCATACTCGTTCAGCATGCTCTCCTCCTCAGGACCAGCCCAGGCCGTCTCCGGCGCGCTCCGCCATGTCGCGCGCGAAAGCCTCGATGTCCTCGACCACGGCGGCTCGCGGGGGTTCGGCCGGCGCGCACAGGTGCAGTCCCCCGACGCCCCCGTCCGGGGCGGGGACCACCTCGGCCCCCTCCGCCCGCGTGAGCGCCCGCGCGTAGTCCTCGAGCGCCACCTGGCCGCCCGCGCCGACCGCGTAGCGGCCGCCGAAGGCGAGGTCCACGCAGGCGGGCCCCGGGCGCTCGCGGTCACGAGCCCTCGTCGGTCGGCAGCGGCGGGGCGCCGGCCGCGTGGAGCAGGCGCTCGAAGCCGGCCGCGTCGGGGAACTGCAGGTTCAGCCGCTGCACGTGGACGGGCACGCTGAGGCCCATGCGTGGATCGCGCCGGCGGTCGGACGGTGTCACGCGGCGTCTCCCGTGGGAACGGGCGGGGCCGGGGTGCGCCCTACTTCTTGTTCGCGTACCAGTCCGCGTCCATCTTCGCGAAGCGCGCCCACTTCTCGGGCAGCTCCTCGAGCGGGAAGATGGCCTGGACCGGGCAAACGGGGACGCAGGCGCCGCAGTCGATGCAGGTCTCGGGGTCGATGTAGAGCTTCGTCTCGGCGGCGAACTCGGCCTCGTCCTTCTTCGGGTGGATGCAGTCCACGGGGCAGACCTCGACGCAGGCCGTGTCCTTGGTGTTCACACAGGGCTCAGCGATTACGTACGCCATGAACGACCCTCCTTGGGCAGTTTGGTCCTCGGCTCACCGGGCGGTAGTCGCATCGTAGCGCAAAACGCCGGGCCGCGGCCGGGCTACTGCTGCACGACCTCCCGGTGCATGGCCAGGAGCCGCGGGTCGTTCTTGCGGATCAGGAAGCCTCGCCGCACCTCGTCGAGGGCGCGCTCCCGGTCGCCCTCCTGGAGCGCGGCCCGCGCGTTTCGCAGGCACTCGTCGATCACCATCTCGGCCTCGGCCTGTTGCGCGAGGGCGGTGGCGCGGGGGTTCGTCGGCTGGGCGTCGAGCACGGCGCGGGCCTCGGCCAGGGCCTCCGCCCAGCGTCCGCGCCTCACGAGGTCGTCGGCGCGCAGGAGGCGCGCCTCGGCGCCCAGCCCGGGCGCGGCGGCGGGCGTGGCCATGGGCGTCGGGGCCGGGCGTGCGGCCGTGGGGGCGAGCGTGGCGGCGGGGGCCGCGGTGGCGGTCGGGAGGAGCGTCGGCGCCGGAGCCTCGGCGCTGGCCGCGGCCGTGGGCGACGGCAGGGGCGGTGGCGTCGGGGTGGCGGTCGTCGACGCCGGCCGCTTCCAGAGCCAGCTGCCCGTGGCGACGAGCGCGACGAGCGCGGCCACGCCGAGGCCGGCCGCGAGCGGCGATCGACGTGTCGGCGCGGCGTCGGGCGAGGGTCCGGTGCGAGCGTGAGCCGTGGCCGGAGGCGCTGCGGGGCGCGAGGCCTCGATCGCGGGGACCGACCGCAGCGTCGGCCTCGGCCGCACCAGCAACGCCTGGTCCGCCGGCGCCGTCCAGTCCGCCGTCCCGCCCAGGTCCGAGAGCGCCTGGCCGACATCGGCCGACATGGCACGGGCGTCGGGGTAGCGGTCC
>JBGPQQ010000197.1:0-6434 GCA_041489115.1 Vicinamibacteria bacterium
CAGAGGAGCGACGACCTGCCGGAGAAGATCGCGGCGGCTGCCGGCCCCGACTACAGGGCCGGCAGCAAGAAGTCCGAACAGGCCCGGGTGTGGGTCCGCAGCTGGCTGGAGGGGATCACGGAGGACCCGGAGAAGCGGGCCCTGACGATCGAGCACACGGCGACCGAGTTCGAGTCCGGCATCGGCGACGAGGTGAGCGTCTACTACTTCGGGCGCGAGGCGATGAGCCACGGCGCCGGCGGCGGCAACCTGAAGGTCACGGTCGCCTGGAAAGGCGACCAGATCGTGACCGAGGAGAAGGAAGCCAGGGGCAAGGGCCGAGTCACGGCCGTGTACTCTCTCCAGCCCGGCGGCCGGTCGCTCCTGGTGGATTGGCGGCTCGAGCACGGTTCGATGCAGCACCCGCTCCAGGTGCGCCTCGCCTTCGACCGGGCGCCGCAGTAGAGTTCGCCACGTGGCCACCGACGTTCCCAACCCGCCGGCGCGGAACGCCGTCGACCGCTTCATCCGCCGGTTCAACTACACGGCCTACCTCGTGGCCATCCTGTTCCTCTACGCGGTGGCCGCTACCGCCCTCGGAATCGCCCTGGCGCCCGCGCTGCTCGTCCTGCAGGAGCTCCGCTCCCTGGGCCAGACCTGGCCGGCACCCGGGCGGCTCGTCTGGCTGGGCACCTGCCTCGGCCTCTCGTTCTTCGTCTTCGGCTTCGCCCTCCTCGTCGTGGTTCCCATCTACAACTTCGTGCTCCCCACTCGGGTCAAGCCGTTCAAGGGCGGGTACTTCACGATCGCCGCGGTGCCCTTCTACCTGCACAACGGCCTCTTCTACCTCGTTCGCTTCACCGTGCTTCCCTTCTTCACCCTCACGCCCTTCGGCCTGCTCTTCCTGAAGGCCATGGGCATGAAGATCGGTCGGCGGGTGTTCGTGAACACGGAGCTGATCTCCGACCCCTGCCTCATCACGCTGGAGGATCACGCGGTGCTGGGAGGAAGCGTGCGGGTCTTCGCTCACTGGGGAGGAGGCGGCCACCTCGTCATCGCGCCCGTGCGCATCCGCCGCGGCGCCACCATCGGCCTGGCCGCCACCATCATGGGTGACGTGGAGGTGGGCGAGGGCGCGGTGGTGCTGCCTCACTCCGTGGTCCTCCCGGGCTCGCGCGTGGGCGCGGGCGAGACCTGGGGCGGAGTGCCCGCCCGGCCCATCGGGAACGACGAGCGCGAGCGCATGAAGCGCCTGATGCAGGGGATCGGGGAGGGCGAGGAACCCTAGCCGCCGCGGCTCGCGGCCTCGATGGACAGGCGAATCAGTACGCGAGCAGGTCCCGGAGCGCCGGCAGCAGGCGGCCCTTCGGCGAGTAGAGCGCCTCGAGGGCCTTCGCGAAGGGGACCGGCGTGTCGAGAGCGCCGAGGCGCGCGACCGGCGCGTCGAGCCACTCGAAGGCCTCGCGGCCGATCGTTGCCGCGATCTCACCGCCGAAGCCCCCGGTGACCGGCGCCTCGTGCAGCACGAGGCAGCGGCCCGTCTTCGTCACCGACCGCACCGCCGCCTCCACGTCCCACGGAACGAGGGACCGCAGGTCGATCACCTCGATCTCCCGGCCTTCGCGCGCCAGCTCCGAGGCGGCCTCGAGCGCCCACGGGACGCCGGCGCCGTAGGTCACCACGGTCGCGTCCCGGCCCTCGCGGGCCACGCGGGCCTGCCCGAAGGGGATCGAGTAGTGGCCGGCGGGCACCCGGCCCCTCGCCGAGCGGTAGAGGAGCTTGTGCTCGAGGTAGAGGACGGGATTGCCGTCCTCGAAGGCCGAGACGAGGAGTCCCTTGGCGTCGTACGGCGTCGCCGGGGCCACGACCTTGATCCCCGCCACCGCCGTGAACCACGACTCCACGCACTGCGAGTGGAAGGGGCCCGCCCCCGTCCCGCCCCCGATCGGGGCGCGGATGACGGCCGGCACGCGCCCCCCCCAGCGCCAGTGGGTCTTGGCGAGGTTGTTGACGATCTGGTTGAAGCCGCAGGTGATGAAGTCCCCGAACTGCATCTCGACCATGGGGACGTGGCCGCCGAGCGCGAGGCCGAGAGCGCACCCGATCGCGCCCGACTCGATGATCGGCGTGTTGCGCACCCGGGCCCGGCCGAACTCCTCGACGAAGCCCTCGGTGACCTTGAAGACGCCGCCGTGCTCGGCGATGTCCTGCCCGAGGAGGACGATCCGCTCGTCGCGGCGCATCGCCGTGCGCAGGCCGTCGCTGATCGCGTCCAGGTAGCGCATCTCCGGCGCCCGTGCCTCGTCCTCGGCGGAGGGCGCTTCCGGGACCAGCAGGCTCGGCGCGAAGACATCGGCGAGCTTCTCCTCGACCGTCGCGCGCGGCTCGGGCTCGAGGAGCGCCTCGTCGGCGAGCGCGTCGATCCGCGCCTTGTAGGCGGCGCGGATCGTCCCGAAATCGGCCTCGGCGAAGAGCCCCTTCTCGACGAGGAAGGCCTCGTACCGCTTCACCGGGTCCTTCTTCGCCCACTCCTCGAGCTGCGCCTTCGGCACGTAGTCGGTGCCAGAGGCCTCCTCGTGGCCGCGCATCCTGTACGTCTTGAACTCGAGGAGCGTGGGCCCGTCGCCCTGCCGCGCCCGGTCGGCCGCGCGCCGCACCGTGCGGTGGACGGAGAGGAGGTCGTTGCCGTCCACCACCACGCCCGGCATCCCGTAGCCGATGCCGCGGTCGGCGAGGTGCCGGCAGGCGTACTGCTCGTGCGGCGGAGTCGAGAGCCCCCAGTGGTTGTTCTCGATCACGAACAGCACGGGCAGCTTCCAGACGGCCGCGAGGTTGAGCGCCTCGTGGAAGTCGCCCTCGCTCGTCGCCCCGTCGCCGGTGAACGCGGCCGCCACCCGCCGATCGCCCTTGAGCTGCGCCGCCAGCGCGAGGCCGCAGGCCACCGGCAGCATCGCGCCGAGGTGGCTGATCATCCCCACGATGCCCTTCTCGAGCGTGCCGAAGTGGAACGTGCGGTCGCGGCCCTTCGTGAAGCCGCCCTCGCGGCCGAGGAGCTGCCGGAAGAGCCGCGGGAGGTCGAGGTCGCGCCCGGTGAAGACGCCGAGGTTGCGGTGCATCGGGAGCACGTAGTCGCCGGGCTCGAGGGCGGTGACGACGCCGGTGGCGATCGCCTCCTGGCCGATGCCGGAGAACCACTTGGAGAGCCGGCCCTGGCGGAGGAGAACCAGCATCTTCTCCTCGATCATCCGGGGGAGGAGCACCGAGCGGTAGAAGCGCCGGAGCTCCTCGGGCGGGAGATCGCTCATTCGAACCATTTTCGGCACGCGGGCGCGGCGAGGCAAATGCCGGGTAAACTCCGGCCGCTCCCCACCCGGAGGTCGGAGATGGCGCATCGACACCTGACGTGGGTCCTCGCCGCGGCTCTGGCTCCGGTGGCCGGCGGGCCGTCCCCGGCCGTCCCCGCCGATTCCGGCGCGTCGTTCGATGCCGCGCTCTTCCGCGAGCTGCGCTGGCGGCCGATCGGCCCCTTCCGCGGCGGGCGCACGAAGGCCGCGACCGGCGTCCCCGGGAAGCCCGGCCTCTTCTACATCGGCGTCGTGAACGGGGGCGTCTGGAAGACGACCGATTACGGCCGGACCTGGCAGCCGATCTTCGACGACCAGCCGACGGGCTCGATCGGCGCGATCGCCGTCGCCCCCTCGAACCCGGACGTGATCTACGTCGGGAGCGGCGAGGGCATGCAGCGGCCCGACCTCTCGACCGGCGACGGAATCTACAGGTCGACGGACGGCGGGAAGACGTGGAAGCACCTGGGGCTCCGCGACGGCCAGCAGATCCCGCAGATCGTCGTGGACCCGGGGGACGAGAAGAGGCTCTTCGTCGCCGCGCTCGGACACCCGTACGGGCCGAACGAGGAGCGGGGCATCTACCGTTCGACCGACGGGGGAGAGACGTTCCAGAAGGTCCTCTACCTCGACGAGAACAGCGGCGCCGCGGACGTGGCCCTGAGCCCTGGGGACCCGGCCACCGTGTACGCGGTCCTCTGGGAGTCCCGGCAGGGGCCGTGGGAGAACGGCGTCTTCACCGGCGAGGGCAGCGGCCTCTTCAAGTCCACGGACGGCGGCCGGAGCTGGAGGCCGATCAAGGCGGGCCTCCCCACCTTCGCCGAGGGCCTCGGGCGGATCGGGATCACGGTCGCGCCGAGCGACCCGCGCCGGCTCTACGCGACGGTCGAGGCGCGGACAGACGCCGGGATCTACCGCTCGGACGACGCGGGCGAGAGCTGGCGGCGCGTCAACTCCGACCCGCGCGTGGTCGCGCGACCGAGCGATGCCGCCGAGGTGCGCGTCCACCCGAAAGACCCCGACACCGTCTTCGTCCCGACGATCGTCACGTGGAAGTCCACGGACGGCGGGAAGACGTTCACCGGCTTCCGCGGGGCGCCGGGCGGGGACGACTACCAGCGGATCTGGATCGACCCCGACCGCCCGGACGTGATGATCCTGTCGTCGGACCAGGGGGCGATCGTCACGGTCAACGGCGGGGAGACGTGGAGCAGCTGGTACAACCAGCCGACCGCGCAGCTCTACCACGTGAGCACCGACGACGCCTTCCCGTACCGCGTCTGCGGCGGGCAGCAGGAGAGCGGGTCGGCCTGCGTGCAGAGCCGGGGCGACGACGGGCAGATCACCTTCCGCGAGTGGCACCCGGTGGGCGTCGAGGAGTACGGCTACGTGGCGCCCGACCCGCTCGACCCCGATGTCGTCTACGGCGGCAAGGTGAGCCGCTACGACCGGCGCACGGGCCAGACGCAGAACGTCTCTCCCCGTCCCCTCCGTGGGCCGGGCTATCGGGTGATCCGCACGCAGCCGGTCCTCTTCTCGCCGATCGACCCGAAGGTCCTCTACTTCGCCTCGAACACGCTCTGGAAGACGACCGACGGCGGCCGCAACTGGGAGGCGATGAGCCCCGACCTCACGCGGAGGACGTGGGCGCCACCGGAGAACGTGGGGAAGTACCGGGCGACCCCGGCCGCGGTGCCGTCGCCGCGGGGGGTCATCTACACCGTCGCGCCTTCGCCGCTCGACGCCTCTCTCCTCTGGGCGGGGACGGACGACGGGCTCGTCCACGTGACGCGCGACGGCGGGAAGACCTGGCAGGACGTGACGCCGCCGGAGCTCCGGCCCTGGGCCAAGGTGTCGCTCCTCGAGGCCTCGCACTTCGACCGCGACACGGCCTGGGCCGCGGTCAACACCTTCCGCCTCGACGACACAGGGCCCCACGTCTACCGGACGCGCGACGGCGGGAAGACCTGGGCGCACGTGACCGCCGGGATTCCCGAGAACGAGGGGATCGTGAACGCCGTGCGCGAGGACCCGAAGCGGCGCGACCTGATGTACGCAGGGACGGAGCGCCAGGTGTGGGTGTCGTTCGACGGGGGGGACCGGTGGCTGTCTCTCCGGGTGAACATGCCGGCGACGTCGGTACGCGACCTCGTCGCCAAGGACGACGACCTCGTCGCGGGCACGCACGGGCGCGGTTTCTGGATCCTCGACGACGTCACCCCGCTGAGGCAGATGGACCCGGTGGCTCTCGAGGCGAGCGCGCACCTCTTTGCCCCGTCCACGGCCACGCGCTTCCGCTGGAACAAGAACACCGACACGCCGCTGCCCCCGGACGAGCCGGCGGCCCCGAACCCCCCGGACGGCGCGATGATCGACTACCACCTGAAGGCCGATGCGAAGCGCGTCACGCTCGAGGTGCTCGACGCGGGGGGGAAGCTGGCGCGCCGGTACACGAGCGACGACGTGCCGGAGCCTCCGGTCGAGGGCCGCAACGTCCCCGACTACTGGATCCGCCCGCCGCAGAAGCTGTCGGCCGACGCCGGCCTCCATCGCTTCGTCTGGGACCTCAGGCACGAGACCCCGGCCGCCGCGTCCTTCAGCTACCCGATCGCGGCCATCTACCGGAACACGCCGCGGGAGCCGCGCGGGCCGCGGGTGGTGCCGGGCACGTACACGGTGCGTCTGACCGTGGATGATCGCGTCCTGGCCCAGCCGCTCACCGTGGTGATGGACCCGCGCGTGAAGACGCCGGCGGCCGACATTGAGGCGCAGCACGCGATCTCGATGCGCCTCTGCGAAGCGATGGCGCGTGCGCGCGACGCGATGCCGCCGGCCGGGCGCCGGCCCGACGCCGAAGGGGCGGCGCCCCTGCGCCGGATCCAGTCGCAGCTGACGCAGCTCCTCGACACCGTCGAGGACGTGGACGCGCTGCCGACGCCGGCGGTGCAGAAGGCCGTGGACGAGACGATCGCCGCCCTGGAGGGCTTGCCGGCGCGGCGGGAGGGGAAGCGATGACCGACCGGGAGATGCTGCGCCACGCCCTGGCCACGCTGGCCTACCGCGCGGGCAAGGTCCTGAGTGGAGTGCCGGACCGCTTCGGCGACTTCAAGA
>JBGPQQ010000198.1:0-6429 GCA_041489115.1 Vicinamibacteria bacterium
CCCAGGTTGCCGCTCGCGGTGCGGGCGCTCGGGTCGAAGCGGTAGCCGCGGTGCTCGGCCCCACCCGAGACGAGGAAGCGACGGGTGAGGCGCCACTCGGCCCCGCCGTTCACCCAGCGCTCCTGCCGCAGGATGCGCTGGTCGATGTCCATCGAGTAGAGCTGGCGGGCCTGGCGAGCGCCCGCTCCCCCGACGAGCGTGAAGGGGCCGAAGTCCACCTCGGCGCGCCCCTGGCCGCCGGGGTCGGTGGAGCGCTCGGTGCTCAGGCGGCGGAAGTAGCTCCAGTCGAGCCAGCCCCCGCCGAAGAGGCGCACGCGGCGGCGGACGGGGACGAAGCCGTCGACGGTGCCGCGCACGACGACCGACGTGTCGGCGAGGGGGTTCGTGGGGTCGAGCACGGCGTTCGAGTCGCGGCCGGCGTTCCGGAGCTCGAGCTTCGGCGTGAAGCGCAGCGGCCCGACGCGGAAGCGGGCCTTCGGGGGCTCGGTCTTGTTGTACTGGGCTCGGGCGCTCGCCGCCGCGCCGAGGGAGAGGGCGAGGGCCACGGCTGCTGCCGATGCCGTCGCGGCCCTGCCGGCGCGGTGTGGGCGGCGCATCTTCCCCGCGAGTATAGCGAAACGCGGCCGGCGCGCTGGAGCGGACCCTCGAGACCTCTACTGCGGGTAGTCGGTGCGGTCCACCTTGCCGTCGCGGTTCGTGTCCACGTCGACCCTGTCGAGCGTGCCGTCGGCGCGGAATTGCTCCCAGCGGTCGATGACGCCGTCCTCGTCGGTGTCGAGCTCGCCGCGCTCGGGCTTGCCATTCGAGCGGTAGACGACGACGGCCTCGGCGCGGCCGTCGTGACTGCGGTCGTGGAGTAGCCGCTCGATCCGGCCCTCCGGCCCGTAGAGGGCCTGAAACTGGTCCTTCTGGATCAACCGGTAGCCACCGGGTAGCCGGCGGGGCGACTCCGCGCCCCCGCAGCCGGCGAGGGCGAGGGCCCCGAGAGTGGCTCCCAGGTAGCCGATGCGCGTTGCGGCTCGGAGAATGGACATCGGCGGGTTCAGACTTTATCACGTACTTACGTGGAAGGCGTGGGGCGCGACTACGCGCAGAGCCAGACGCCGGAGCCGCGGCGAGCCCCAGCCGGTAGGCGACGCGCCGCGGCAGTCGTAGTACGATGCGGGCGTCCCAGCAACCCGGGAGGACTCGTGCGGACATCGCGTAGCAGGTCGGTAAGCCAGGAGCTCCAGTCGATCAGCCGGTCGCTCGCCTCGATCGTTCGTACGATCAAACGCCTGGGCCCCGCGCTCGCCGCGGCGGCCCGTGCTCCCGAGACCCCGGCGGCGCGCCGGCCCCGGCAGCTCTCGGCGGAGCGGCGCGCGGCCCTGAAGCTGCAGGGGCAGTACATCGGGCACGTGCGCAAGCTCAGCCTGAGGCAGAGGGCGCGCGTGAAGAAGCTGCGGTCGGCGAAGGGAGTCCGCGCGGCGATCCGCTTCGCGATGAAGATGGCGCCCTCGTAACGGCTCGGCCCGCGTGCGAGTGAGGCTGCGCGGAACGTGACCGTGAGCGTGGAGCCGACGGCCGTCACCGTCTCCTCGCCCGACCTGCTGCGCGCGGCGCGCGGCGCGCGGGCGCTGCAGGCGCTGCTCGAAGCGGCGCTGTGGGCGATCGTGGCCGGCTCCGTGCTGGCCTTCGGCTCGGTCCACGCCTGGGCGTACTCCGCCCTCTGGGTCGCGTGCTTCGCCGCGGCCGGGATCGCGCTGGCGCGCGCGGTGGCGGTGGCCGGCCTGCGGCAGCGGCTCGGCGCGCACCGGGTCGCCTTCCACGTGTCGGGGCGGTGGATGGTCGTCGAGCCGCACTCCGCCGACCGGGCGCTCGGCTGGTCGATCGACCTCGGCGAGCCGTCCTTTCCCCGCGGCCCGCTGCTCTCCCCCGGCCTCGCCTTCCTCGCCTTCGCCCTGCTGCAGCTCGCGCCGCTCGCCGGCGGGCCGGTGACCCTCGCCTCCGAGGCGACGCGGCGCGGGATCACGTTCGTGCTCGCCTTCCTGCTGCTGCACGAGGCGGCGGCCGCCGCCTTCGTCCACCACGCCGCCCGGCGGCGCTTCCGGAAGATGCTGGCCTGGCTCGGCGCCGCCCTCGCCCTCGTGGCGCTCGCGCAGCTCGCGAGCGGGACGCGGCTCGCCTACGGTTTCTTCGAGTCGCTCGAGGGCGGGCGGCCGTACGGCCCCTTCGTGAACCGGAACCATTTCGCGGGCTACATGCTGCTCGTGGTGCCGGTCGCGCTCGGGCTCCTCGCCGACGCGTGGCGGGCCTACACCCGGCGCGTGGGCGACAGCCCCAACGCCCGGCGCTCGCTCGTCGGCCTGCAGACGGAGGAAGGGACGCGGCTCGTCTACGCGGCGCTCCCGCCGCTCCTCGGGATCGGGGCGCTCCTCGCCTCGACCTCGCGCGGGGGGATCCTCGCCTTCTTCGCCGCCCTCGCCCTGGCGGCGGCGGGGGTGCGCGCGCGGCGCGGGACGCCGGCCTGGGCGGCGGCGCTCGTCTTCGCGGCGATGGCGCTGACGTGGTTCGGGCTCGAGCGGCTGGAGGTGCGCTTCGGGCGCACGGCGGACGACACGCCGGGGCGCACGGTCGTCTGGCGCGAGTCGATCGAGTCGATGCACGGCTCGCGCTGGGCCACGGGCTACGGCTTCAACGCGTTCGCCGAGGCGCTCTCGCGCGTGCCGGCGTGGACGCTGCCCGCGGGCGCGACGCCGTGGCCGCGGGCGGCGGAGGCGGCGCTCCTCGGCGGGGAGCGGGTGGGCTACCGCGCGCCCGGCGACCTGCCGGGCCTCGCGTGGTACCGCGAGGCGCACAGCGACTACGTGCAGCTGCTGGTCGAGACAGGCGTGCCGGGGCTGCTGATCGGCCTCTGGGCCGGCCTCGCCGCGCTCGGCGCCGCCCGGCGCGACCCGTGGCTCTTCGCCGCCCTCGCCGGCCTGCTGATGCACGTGCTCGTGGACTTCGACCTGCAGATCCCGGCGATCCCCGCGCTCTTCGTCGTCCTCGCCGCATTGCCCCGGACGCCTCAGCTCGAGACCTGACCCCTTCCGGGGAACACGGAGGATGCCGTGTTCGAGAAGATCGCGGGCCTGGCGCCGCTGCGTCTCGCCGGCGCGCCGGGCCGGCGCGTCGCGTGACGGACCGCGGCGCCGTCCGGACGGTGGCGGCTCTGGCGGGCCTCAACGTCCTCTCGTACGTCGACCGCCAGCTGCTGGTGGCCCTCGCCCCGCTCCTGATGGCCGACCTCGGCCTCTCGCGCGCGGACGTCGGCCTGCTGATCGGCGTCTCCTTCATCGCCGTGTTCGCGGTGGGGACGCTGGTCGTCGGCGCCCTCGCCGACCGCTGGCCAAGGCCGAGGCTCATGGCCGGGGGCCTCGCCGCCTGGAGCGCGGCCACCGCGCTCACCGGCACGGCCCAGGGCTTCGCGTCGCTCGCCGCCTGGCGCGCGCTCGTCGGAGTCGGCGAGGCGGCCCTGCCGCCGAGCGCCCTCTCGATGCTCGGCGACCGCGTGCCCCGCGCGCGGGTCGGCCTCGCCAACGGCGTCTTCTACGCCGGCATCCCCGTCGGCTTCGCCCTGAGCTTCGCCCTCGCGGGCTTCGTGGGCCCGTGGCTCGGCTGGCGCGCGTGCTTCTACCTGCTGGGCGCGACCGGTCTCGTGGCGGTCGGGCTCATCGGGCGCATGGCCGACCCGCCGCGGCGCGGGGCCGGCCGGCTGCCGGCGTCGGCGGGGCTGACCGCGACCGCGCGCGCGCTGGCCCGCGCTCTTTCCGCGCGCCCCACAATTCCCGCCCTGATCGCCGGCGCGGTGCTGCTCGTCTTCGCGAGCGCATCGTCGCAGCACGCGATCACGTGGCTCGTCCAGGAGCGCGGTTTCCCGTACGCGCGCGCGGCGTTTCTCTCTGCGATCGTGATCGCGATCGCGGGCCTGGCCGGAAACGTCGGCATCGGCCTCGTCACCGACCGCGCGCACCGGCGGCACCCCGCGGGGCGCCTCCTCGCCCTCGCCGCGCTTGGTGCGGTCGGCCTCGCCACGGCTGCCGCCTTCTACCGGCTGCCCCCGGCCTCGGCCCTCTTCTTCCCCTGCTGGTTCCTGGCCCAGGCCTGGATGCTGGGCTGGTACGGGCCGCTCCGGGCCACGCTCGTCGAGATGGCGCCGGCGGGCCTGCGCGCCACGGTCATCGGCTTCGGCCTGCTGGCGATCAACCTCCTCGGCGTGGCAACGGGCCCATACGTCACCGGCCTCGTCGGCGACCGCGCGGGCCTCACCGTGGCTCTCTCCTGGAGCCTCGTCCCCGCCGCCCTCGGCATCGCTCTCGTCGCCGGCATCGGCCTCGCGCAGCTCCGCTCGCGCTGAAGGCCTGTGCTACGCTCCGCTCCCGGCCGGAAAGCTTCCAGGAGGACCACGATGGGCCGCAGCCGCCGCAACAGGAAGTTCGTCGAGCCCTACCGGGTGGACGACGGCCGGAAGTTCCGGCTGAAGGACCACGATCCCGGGGACTCGAGCGGCATCGACTCGAAGGAACAGGCCGGGAAGCTCCTGGCGAAGGGCGTGGGGCGCCTCGCCGAGCTGCAGGAGAAGCTCTACGCGCAGGACAAGTGGGCGGTGCTGGTCATCCTCCAGGCGATGGACGCGGCCGGGAAGGACGGCGTGATCAAGCACGTGATGTCCGGCATCAACCCCCATGGCTGCCAGGTGTACTCGTTCAAGGCGCCCACCTCGGAGGAGCTGGACCACGACTTCCTGTGGCGGACGGCGAAGAGCCTCCCCGAGCGGGGGCGCATCGGCATCTTCAACCGCTCGTACTACGAGGAGGTGCTCGTCGTCCGGGTGCACCCGGAGATCCTCGCGAAGCAGAAGCTGCCGAAGGAGCGAGTGACGAAGCGCATCTGGAAGGAGCGCTACGAGGACATCGCCGCGCACGAGCGGTACCTCGCCCGCAACGGCGTCGCCATCCGCAAGTTCTTCCTCAACGTGTCGAAGGCCGAGCAGAAGAAGCGCTTCCTGGAGCGGCTCGACCTGCCGCAGAAGAACTGGAAGTTCTCGGCCGTGGACGCGAAGGAGCGCGAGCACTGGAAGGAGTACATGGCGGCCTACGAGGACATGATCCGCGAGACGGCGGCGCCGCACGCGCCCTGGATCGTGGTGCCCGCGGACAAGAAGTGGTTCGCGCGCCTCGTGGTGGCCGCCGCGGTGGCGGACGCGATGGAGGAGCTGGACCTCGAGTTCCCGGAGGTCACCGCCGCGCAGAAGCAGGAGCTCGCCGCCGCCCGCAATGCCCTCGAGAGCGAGTAGCATTCTGAAGGGGTCAGGTCTTGAATCAGCGCATGGACGGGAAAACGCCTCAATTCAAGACCTGACCCCACGTGAGCGCGTGCGCGAGTCGCTCTAGAATGGTGCCGTGAGCCCCCCGCGCGGCGAGAAGAAGAGACGGCCCTCCCGGCTCCGTCGCTTCTTCCGCGCCGCCCTCGGGCTCTTCCTCCTCGCGCTCCTGCTCGCCGCCTTCGCCTTCGCGTTCCTCCACACGCCGCCGGGCAGCACGGCGGCGCGGGTCCTCGTCGAGCTATGGGGCTCGCGCGCGATCGGCGGTCCGCTGCGCATCGGGTCGTTCGACCTGCGGCTCTGGAAGGGCGAGGCGAGCGCCACGGCGGTGAGCCTGCGGCTCGATGGGACCACGGTCGACGTGCAGCGCGTCGAGATCGACTGGTCGCCGAAGGCCGGGCCCCACGTGCGCCTCCTCCGCCCGGTCGTCGTGGCGCGCGACACCGGCGAGCCGAAGCCGAAGGAGCCGGCCACCGGCCTCGCGGCGCAGCCGTGGCGGACGCTCGAGAGGCTCGGGCAGGCCGAGGTGGTGGAAGGGCGGCTCGAGCTGCGCGACGCGAAGGGCGAGCCCTGGCTCGTGCTGGGGCGCCTCGACGCGGAGATGAAGGCGGAAGGCGGGCGGCGAGCGCTCTCCGTCCGGATCGCCGGCGCGGCGCTGGGATGGCCCGACGGCGGCCTGCGCGTGAAGCCGGCGTCCGCCGAGGGCACGCTCGCGCTCGATCGAGGCCGGCTCGTCGTCGAGCAGGCGCGGGTCACGGCCGGGGGTTCCTCCCTCGACCTGCGCGGCAGCCTGGAGCGGATCTCGCCGATCACCGCGACCGCCTCGGGACGGGCCGTTCTCGACGGCGCGCTCGTCGGCTCGTTCTCACCCGGCACCGACGTGTCGGGCCGGATCGAGGCCGACGCCGCGGTGCAGGTGACGAACGACGCCGTCACCGGCACGCTCGGCGCCTCGGCGCCGGCGCTCACGGTCATGGGCGTCGGGCCCTGGGCCGTGAACGGCCGCGGGCGTTTCGAGGGCCCGCGGCTCGCCCTCGAGTCGCTCGAGGCGCGGGGCTACGGGGGGCGGCTCGTGGCGGAGGGCC
>JBGPQQ010000199.1:0-6409 GCA_041489115.1 Vicinamibacteria bacterium
ACCCTGCCGCCCAAAGCCTACGGGAGCCTCATCGACTCGCCGGACGGGCGGCTGCTCAACCCCGGTCACGCCATCGAAGCGGGCTGGTTCCTGCAGCACTGGGCCCGCCGCCTCGGTCGCGAGGATCTCTCTCGCGAGGCGATCGACGTCGTGCGCTGGTCGTTCGCGGAGGGCTGGGACCAGGAGCACGGGTACCTCGACCGTCGCCGCGAGGTCACGCGCGAGCCCTGTGGCTCTGCTGGAGGCTGCTCCGCCAGCTCGAGGACGACGCCTGAGATGAGCTCGAGCGATCCGAACAAGCCCGTCGCCCTCGCCGTCGACCTCGGCGGCACCAAGGCCTCTTTCGCCGTCATCGACGAGCACGGGACCATTCGGGCCCGGTCGAAGCGCCCGTCGCACGAGGGCGGCGCGGCGGTGAGCTTCGACGCGCTCGCCGCTACCGCCGCCGAGACGGTGCGCGCGGCCGGCATGCAGTGGGCTGACGTGCTCGCGGCCGGCGTCGTCGTGCCCGGCATCTTCAACCCCGCGACCGGCCGGGCCTGGGCCCCGAACCTCTGGGGCCGCGACGAGGTGCCGCTCCTCGGCGAGCTGCGGTCGCGCCTGCCGGTGCCGGTCGTCATCGACTCCGACCGCTCGGGCTACGTCCTCGGCGAGCAGTGGCGGGGGGTTGCTCAGGGGTGCACCGACGTCGTCTTCCTCGCCGTGGGCACCGGCATCGGCGCCGGCATCCTGTCGCACGGCCGCCTCGTCCGCGGCAGCGGCGGGATCGCCGGGGCCGTGGGGTGGTTCGCCCTCGACCCTCGCTGGCGCGAGGACTACGGCCGCATGGGCGGCTTCGAGGCGGAGGCGGCCGGCCCCGCCCTCGCCCGGCGCTTCAACGCCGCCGCAGCCGAGGACGTGGCCGAAGCGGCCCGCCACGGCGACCCCGCGGCCCAGGGCGCGGTGGACGAGACGGTCGAGTGGCTGGCCATGGGCACTGCCAACCTCATCAGCGCGTTCAACCCGCAGGTCGTCGTCCTCGGAGGCGGCCTCATGCAGGCCGCCGACCTCTTCCTCGAGCCCATGCGGCGCGGTGTGCGCCGCTGGGCCCAGCCGCTGGCCGCAGAGCAGTGCCGGATCGAGCTCACGCAGCTCGGCGAGGACGCCGCGCTCTTTGGCGCCGCCCGCCTCGCCTTCCTCGACGAGACGCCGTAGACGCCACGATTCTGGAGCAGACATGTCCGCCATCGCCTACCACGACGCGATCACGAAGGTCCTCGACGACATCCGCCGCACCCAGATGGGGAAGATCCAGCAGGCCGGCGAGGCGGTCGCCACCGCCATCGCCTCCTCCGGCCTGGCCTGGTTCTACGGGAGCGGCCACTCGGTCATCCCCGTGATGGACGTCTTCCCCCGCTACGGCAGCTTCGTGGGCTTCGTCCCCCTCTACGACCCCCGCCTCATGTGGTCGAACGTCGTGGGCCCGGGCGGGGCGCGCGAGCTGCTCTGGATCGAGCGAAGGGAGGGGTACGCGCCCGTCTTTCTCCAGAGCTACCCGCTCCGGCGGGGCGACTGCTTCGTCGTCTTCTCGCACGGGGGCCTGAACGCGGCGCCGATCGAGGCCGCGCTCTACGCGAAGGAGCGGGGCCTCACCGTGATCACCGTGTCCTCCCTCGCCAACGCGGCGGTCGCGAGGGCCACGCACTCGTCCGGCAAGAAGCTCTCCGACATCGCCGACATCGTGATCGACAACTGCGTGGCGCCCGAGGACTCCCAGGTGGATATCGGGCGGCCGGAGAAGGTCGCGGCCGGCTCGACGATGGCCGTCGTCTTCGTGGTCATGGCACTCGTGGCGGAAACGGGGGCCCGGCTCGTGGCGAAGGGCCACCCCCTGACCACCTTCGTCTCCCCCAACGTGCCCGGCATCGCCCCGGACCACAACCCGCGCGTCTTCGAGGCCTACGCGCGGCGGCTGGCGGAGCGGGGCGCGCCGTGAGCACGCCCGTGCCCCCTCCGGATGGTTGGCCGATTTCCGGGGGCAAGCGCACCGGTCGGCTCCAGGCCGCGGCCTTCGCCGGGATGTTCCTCTTCGGCGTGGCGGCCGCGCTGCTGGGCGCGACGCTTCCCCTCCTCTCCGAGCGGCTGCAGATCGGCCTCGGCCGCGTCGGCACGCTCTTTCTCGTGATGAACGCCTGCATGCTGGCGTCGAGCTTCGCCCTCGGCGCGTTGCAGGACCGCTTCGGCATGAAGCCCCCGCTCGTCGCCGGCCCGCTCGTCGTGGGGGCCGCGCTTCTGGTCGTGGCCGGGGCGGAGAGCTACGCCCAGCTGCTCCTGGCCGTGGCTCTCCTCGGCCTCGGCGGCTGCGCCCTCAACGGCGCGAGCAACGCGCTGGTGGCGGATCTCCACGGGGACCCCGCCGCGAAGAGCGCGGCCCTCAACCTCGTGGGGCTCTTCTTCGGCTTCGGCGCCCTCTTCATCCCCTTCGCGATCGGCCTGCTGCTGCGGGCCGCCGGTCTCCGCGGGATCCTGATGGGGGCGGCGGCCCTGTGCGCTTTCGTCGCGGTGGCGAATGCCCTGCCGACCTACCCGCCGGCCAAGCAGGCGGGCGGGCTGTCGCTCGTGGAAGCGGCGCGCTTCGTCCGGGACCCGCTGGTGCTCCTGCTCGGGTTCCTGCTCTTTTTCCAGTCCGGCAACGAGTTCATCCTCGGCGGCTACACGACGACCCTCCTCACGAGCGAGATCGGGATGAGCGTGGGCGCCGCGTCCTACGCCCTCGCCGGGTACTGGGCCGCGCTCATGCTCACCCGTGCGTGGCTCGGTACGGGGCGCTCGCCGCTCAACGGACCGCGCCTGGTGCTGGCGAGCGCCGCGGTTTCGGCGGTGGCCACGGCTCTCCTGGTGGCGGCACCGCGACCGCCCCTGGCCGTGGCCATGGTGGTGGTCCTCGGGGCCACGCTGGCCGGCATCTTCCCGGCCGTCCTCGGCGTCGCGGGCTCCCGCTTCCCCGCCCACTCCGGCACCGTCTTCGGCCTCCTCTTCACGATGGCCCTCTCGGGCGGGATGACGCTGCCGTGGGTCACCGGCCAGGCCGCCGCCGCGTGGGGCCTGCGGTCGGCCCTAGCTCTCGTCGTCGCGCAGTTCCTGGCCGTCTTCGCCCTTCAGTGGCTCGTCATAGCTGGACGCGGACGCCCCGGGAGCGCATCCAGCCGCTGAGACGCACGACCAGCCAGGCGAAGACGGCCGAGCGGACCAGGCCGATGCCCGTCGCCTGCCCGAGCGTTTCGTAGAAGTTCGTGCCGCCGAAGAGAGGCGCGGACAGCGCGAAGAGCGACAGCAGGAAGGGCGCCATCAGGTACGCGACGAGGGGGTTCTCGCCGGCGATCGAGAGGGACGGGGGCCAGCGCCGCCGGCCCGCGACGTCCACCAGGACGAAGAGGAGCACCCAGACGGCGCCGGTGAGGGCCGAGGAAACGAGGCCCCAGGGGGCCGTCGCGTGGTTCTTGCTGACGCGGAAGGCCGGGTGCAGGCCGTTGAACGAGTGCAGGAGCACTCCGGCGACGCCCAGCGCGGCCGCGTAGCCGGCCATGCGGAGCGCGAAGCGCCAGGAGGACCCGCCCTCCCGCCGGTGGCGCGCCAGGAGAACGCCGAGCAGGGCGCCGGCGAGCACGAGCGCGCCGTGCGTGCCGATCACGGGGCCGACGAGCGGGCGCAGGGCCCCGAGCCAGGTCATGCCGCCGGCGGCGTCGGCCAGGGCGACGCAGTAGAAGAGCGCCACGAAGCCCGTCAGGGTCGCCGGCCGCTCCCCGACCAGCAGGTAGAGGCTCGCGACGCCCAGGTAGGCCCAGCCGATCAGGCCGAGGATTCCCCACCAGTAGGGCCGGAGCTGGATCCAGCCGGTGGCGCCGGGATTCCGGTAGGCGAGAGCGACGAAGAGGAGGAGCGCGACACCCGCCGCGCGCAGCCAGGGCCCGCGCACCCGTCCCCAGCCGTTCTCGGGCGCTCCCCAGACGAGGAGCACGCTCACGGTCATGAGCACGTTCCACACGGGTGCGGACAGCACGCCGCTCACTCCGTGCTCGGCATTCACCATGAGCACGCCCATCACGACGAGGGCGAGAGCCCGCGTGACGACGTGTCGCCAGACCGCGGCCCTGGACTCCCCGCGGCGCAGGCGCCCGCCCAGCGAGAACGGAACGGCGATCCCGACGATGAAGAGGAAGGCCGGGAACACCAGGTCGGTGATGGTCATGCCGTCGGCGTCGGAGGCTTTGTGGAGCAGGAATGCGGGCGCTCCGGCCACGCCGGCCACCTCATTGACGAAGAGCATCAGAAGCACGTCGGCCCCTCGCAGCAGGTCGATCGAGAGAACCCGTGGCGGGCGGGTCGTTTCCGTCACGACCGTCGTCACAGCGCTCATGCCCTGGCTCGCGGGAAGGGTAATACAATTCGGGCGCTCAACCTGGAGGAGCGATGGACCGCCGGTCGTTCCTGGAGTTGCTCGCCGCCGCGCCACTCGCCTCAAGTCTCCGCGCCGAGACCGTTTCGCCCGCCTACAAGGTCGTCAGCCGCTACGCTCCCGCCGCCCTCTCGGGGATGCCGGGCCCGTACCCCGGGCGAGTCGTGTCGGTGAAGTCCCCGCGCTGCCTGGACGCCGCGGGCCGGGTGGTGGACGTCGAGGTCGTGCGCGAGATGATGGACCGCGGCATGCGCGCCCTCACTGGCGAGGCGACCGTCCTCGGCGCCTGGCGGCGTTTCTTCGAGCCGGCCGACGTGGTCGGCATCAAGGTCAACGCAGGCGGCGTCCCCTGGGTCGTCTCGTCCCCGGCCGTCGTGGCCGAGACCTGCCGCCAGCTCATGGCGGTGGGCGTCCCGGCCTCGCGCATCGTCGTGTTCGAGCGCTTCCAGAACCAGCTCGACGGCATCAAGTACGCACCCCACCTTCCCGAGGGGGTGACGGTGTTCGCCGCGGAGAAGGGCAACCGACGCACCGACAACAGCGCCTACGACCCCGCGACCTACGTCGAGGTGGACTTCTTCGGCGAGGACGACACGCGCTCGAACCTGATGCGGCTCGTCACGCAGAGGCTCACCAAGATCGTCAACATCCCGAACATGAAGGACCACGGCGCGACCGGGGCCACCGGCTGCCTCAAGAACATCGCCTACGGCTGCTTCTCCAACGTGGCCCGCAGCCACTCGCGCGGCCAGACCCACACGCTTACCGCGGTCGGCACCTTCGCGGCGGTGGAGCCGCTCCGCTCACGGACTGTTCTGCAGATCATGGACGGCCTCCGCGCGGTCTGGCACGGAGGGCCCTTCGCGAAGACCGAGCGATACGTCTTCCACCCCCGCCAGATGCTGTTCGGGACCGACCCGGTGGCGATCGACCGCCTGCTCCTCGACATCATCGACGAGAAGCGGAAGGCGGAGGGCGCCATCTCGATCTGGGACCGCTCGCCGAAGTACCTCAAGTTCAACGACGCCGGCTCGCGCGACGCGGACCCTGATGTCAACATCCTGATTCGCGAGCCCGGGCACGTGGAGTACGCTGGGCGGCTCGGCCTGGGCGTCGCGGACCTCGCCAAGATCCGCGTGGAGGAGACCTCGGTGTGAGCCTCTTCGTCCTGCTCGCGGCGCTTCCCGCGGTCTACTGGGCGCAGCCCGTCGAGACGGCGCCCGCAGTCAAGCAGGCGGGGATCGAGCGGCTGTGCGTGCCCCCGGAGACGGCGGCGGCCTGGCGGAGCGCCGGCTTCACCGTCGTGCCTCTCGCGGAGAGGGAGCGCTCGGAGCGCGTCAAGGTGCGCGCTCCGGGCATCGCCGCCCGCGCCGAGGTGGCCTCGGCCTCGCTCCGGCCGTGGGTCTTCGCCAACGGGTGGCGCTTCCTGCGGGCGGGAGCTGGCCGCTACTGGTGCGACGTGCCGGCGCGCCAGGCGGCTCTCGCCGCCGCCGAGGCCTTCGCGTACGGAGCGGACGAGGTCCTGGCCATCGACCCGGCCGGCCTCGAGGACCTCGGCCGCATGCTGGCCTTCCTCTCCTCGGTGCCCGAGGCCGATCTCCCGGCCGCGGCCGACGTCGCGGTGCAGGACGACGGCTCACCGGTCGTCGGCGAGGTCCTGAACCTCATGGCCCGGCGCAACCTGCTCTTCAAGGTCGGCCGGGACCCGGCGCCCGACGTCACCCTCAACGTCCGGATCGGGTCGAAGGAGTTTCCGCGGAAGGAAGCGCAGAACCCCGAGGCCTTCGCCCTCTCCGTGCGTCGCGCGCTGACGGACGAGCGTCGGTCGCTGCGGCTCTACGGCAGCGAGGCGGTGATCGGCCGGCTCGCCCGCGACGCCTCTCGCGCGCGGCTGCACCTCCTCAACTACGGAGGCCGGCCGATCGAGGGCCTGCGCATCCGCCTCCTCGGAGGCTGGGCGCCGGGCGAGGCGCT
>JBGPQQ010000200.1:0-6408 GCA_041489115.1 Vicinamibacteria bacterium
CCGGCCCATGAAACGCTTGATCGAGAAGACGGTGTTCTCGGGGTTCGTGACCGCCTGGCGCTTGGCCACCTGGCCCACGAGGCGCTCCCCGCTCCCCTTCGCGAAAGCGACGACAGACGGGGTCGTCCGCCCACCCTCGGGATTCGTGATGACGAGGGGGCTGTCGCCCTCCATGACGGCGACGACAGAGTTGGTCGTCCCGAGGTCGATTCCGATGACCTTGCTCATCTGTGCCGGGCCTCCTGCCCACCGAAACGGCCGCTTGTCCGGCCCACGGCTGAATAGTAGGCCTAAGATTAGCTCTTGTCAAGCAGAAAACATGAGTAGTAGGCACTAATATGTGTGCCAAAGTCGTCTGAGAGGGGCGAGATTCGCCGATAATGCATTCCTCCTGCGTGGGATAGGGCTGTTGCGGGGAAGACGGCGGCTCTGTTACAGTCGGCCGTCGAGCCGGAAAGAGGTGCGTGACGGCTTCCGTGGACGATTCGATTCCGCCGCCTGATGACAGGGCCCTGCTCCCGCGGCACCTTTGCCGCGTGATGGGCCTCAACCAGAACCATTCCTCGCGCTCCGGGACCCCCTACCACGTGCAGATCGAGGACCGGGGGCCCGTCTTCGACGATGCCACCGAGGAGTGGGTCCGTCGGGTCAACGTCATCGCCTGCGCCAACTACGGCGAGCCCACCGCTCGCATCGTCTACGGAAAGGACCACGACTTCCCGGACGTGCGCACGCACGAGCACAACCTCACCGTCGCGCAACGGATCCAGGAGCTGGCGGGGGAGGCCCGGCAGGTCCTGGAAGAGAAGGAGCAACGCCAGGTCGGCCGCGTCAAGAGCCTGCTCGAGCGCTACTACCGGACCCGGGACGAGCGCGTGAAGCGCGAGATCGAGGACGCGAACGCCCTCTACCCCTTCGTCTTCGCCCGCGCGTTCCACGAGCTGAAGGCCGAGCGTCCCGGGACGGGCGAGCCGCCGGCGCCGGAGCCGGAAGAGACCGTCTACCCCCTCGACACCGCCCAGCGGGAGATCGTCCTCAAGATCGAGCGCGTGAGCGAGGAGCTGCAGCGGGACCTGGCGGCGCTGAAGGCGCGCGGAGCGGCGGACGACGTCCTCCAGGTGACTTGCGCCAAGCTCCTGGCCCGGGCGAAGGACAGCCTCACGCGGAAGGACACGTCGAGCGAGTTCGCGACCCGCTACCTCGACATGACCCGCAACAGCCTGGTGACCGCTTACCGCCAGGTGCGGGCGCGGGTTACTCGGCTGGGGAAGACGTAGGCGGGGAGGCGGCCTCGTCCTCCCCCGGGGCGCGAGAGAGGGCGTCGCCCAGGTTGTAGCGCACTTCCGGCGCGAGCTTCGTGAGCCGTATTCCCTCGAAGCCGCGGAGGCGGCAGGCGAGGCCCACGTGCTCCGCCGGGTCGCCGGGCCGCGTGTAGTGGACCTCGCAGTACCGGCACTCGGCGTTCCAGCAATAGCGCCCCATCCCGACGTCCTCGGAGACGTACTGGAGCTGCCGGAGGAGCAGGTTCTTCTCGGGCACCTCCAGCACCCTGCCCAGGACCACGATGCGGATGAGCCGCACCCACGGCTCGTAGACGTCGGTCAAGCGCACCCCCGGGGGGATTACAGCACGCGGCGCGGCGGGCCCGCAACGCGCGGGGCGGCCTGATAGAATCCGCCCCGCCTCATGGTCAAGCTCGCTTTCATCGGCACCCACGGCGTCGGCAAGACGACCCTCTGCTACGACCTGGGCGCGGTGCTCAAGAAGCGGGGCCTCCACGTGGACCTCGTGAAGGAGGTCGCCCGCCTTTCCCCGCTGCCCATCAACCGCAAGACCTCGCTCGAGGCGCAGATGTGGATCCTCACCACCCAGATCGCCGAGGAGATCCGTTCCGCCGCCCACCACGAGGTGGTCGTCTGCGACCGCAGCGTCCTCGACAACTACGCCTACCTCGTCTTCGCCGCGGGGCGGCAGCGCTGGCTCGAGCCCCTCGTCAACCGCTGGATGAAGACCTACGACCTCCTCTTCAAGGTCCCCATCTCGGGCTCCGCCTCGGCCGACGGCATCCGCGACACGGACGAGTTCTTCATGCGGCAAATCGACCGGCTGGTGGACGAGCTGGTCGAGGAACGCGCGCTGCCCTGCGAGCGGCTGCCCGAGGGGCGCCGGGAGGAGTGGGCGGACATCGTCAAGGAGCGGGTCGTGCGTCTCCCCGCCCTCGCCGAGCGGCTCTTCTGAACCCCGACCGCGCGGCAGAAGGGGGCTCCCGACCGCGGGCAGCCGGCGCCCTGATAACATTCGGCGATGAGCGACGACCCCAAGCCCTTCGTCCCGCCGGAGGAGAGCCTGCCCGAGCTCACCGCCAAGGCGCTTCTCCTCGGGGTCATCGTGGCCGCCCTCCTCGGCGCGGCCAACGCCTACCTCGGCTTCAAGGCCGGCCAGACGGTTTCGGCGACGTTCCCCGCCGCCGTCCTCGCGATCGCGGCGTTCCGCCTCCCCTTCTTCCGCGGCTCCGTCCTCGAGCAGAACACCATGCGGACCGCGGCCTCGGTGGGGGAGGCGCTGGCGGCCGGCGCGATCTTCACCGTGCCCGCCTTCGTCATGGTGAACGTCGGGGGGCAGCGGCTCTGGACGGGGTTCAACTACTGGGAGACCTCGCTGATCCTCCTCGTCGGCGGGTTGCTCGGCATCCTCTTCATCATCCTGCTCCGGCGCACGCTCACCGTGGACGCGGGCCTGCCGTTCCCGGAGAGCCGCGCCTGCGCCGAGATCGTCAAGACAGGGCAGAAGGGCGACACGGGGGCCCGCTACGTCCTCGGAGCGATGGGACTGGGGATGCTCATCCAGGTCTTCAAGGACCCGGCCGGCATCCGCCTCTTCCAGGAGAGCGTCCAGGTCGTCAAGGAGCTCCCGGCCTCGGTCATCCACCACATGGACTCGAGCCGGGCGCCGCTCGGGGACGTGACGCACCGCGGGGCGCTCGTGGCGGCGACGCCGTCGATCTCCCGGCCCTCATCGGCGTCGGCTACATCATCGGCTTCGAGCTGTCGGCCATCAACTTCGCCGGGGGCGTCCTCGCCTGGCTGGTGCTCGTGCCGCTCGCGCTGTTCCTGAACCCGGACCTGCCCCAGCACCTCACGGGTGCGCACGGGGCGCCGGGGGCGCCGCCGCTCACCGAGGTGGTCTTCTCCGTCTGGTACAACCAGATCCGGCCGATCGCGGTGGGGGCCATGCTCGTCGGCGCGGCCCGTACGATGTGGGGGATGCGCAGCTCGATCGGCGAGGCGTTCCACGGTGCGTTCCACCGCGGGAGCGCGGCCGAGCCGGTGCGCACGGAGAAGGACCTGCCGTCGCAAGGCGTCCTCGCCGGGATCGTGGCGCTCGCGGTGCCCGTCTTCCTCATCTACCACCACTTCAGCCAGAGCCTCGTCGGGGCCGCGGTGGCGGCCGTCGTGATGATGGTGACGGGCTTCCTCTTCTCCGCCGTGGGCGGGTACCTCGTGGGCCTCGTGGGCGGCTCGAACCAGCCGGTCTCCGGCCTCGCGCTCTCCACGCTCATCGTCGCCGCGCTCCTCATGGTCGGCTTCGGCGTGACGGGGCTGGCCGGCGTGGGCGCCGTCCTCGGCGTGGCGGCCGTCGTCTGCTGCGCCTGCTGCGTCTCCGGCAGCCTCATCCAGGACCTGAAGGTCGGGCAGATCCTCGGCGGCACGCCCTGGAAGATGGAGGTGGCCGAGATCGTGGCCACCGTCGTGACCTCGTTCGTCCTCGTCTTCCCGATCGTGATCCTCCACGAAGGCAACATCCGCCAGGGGGGGATCGGTATCGGCGACCCCGCGCTGCCCGCGCCGCAGGCCGGCCTCATGGCGCAGATGGCGCAGGGCATCGTCGGCGGCGAGATGCCGTGGGCGCTCATCCTGTTCGGGATGGCGTTCGCCCTCGCCCTGGTTCTCATCAAGTCGCCCTCGCCGATGCTCGTGGCGGTGGGCATGTACCTCCCGCCGGCGACCACGGGGGCCATCTTCCTCGGCGGGTGCCTCAAGGCCCTCGTCGAGTGGCGCGCGAAGCGGACGGGGCTGACCGGTGAGGCGGCCACCCGGGTGGAGAGCACCGGTACCCTCGTCGCCTCGGGCCTGATCGCGGGCGAGTCGCTCACCGGCGTGGTGCTGGCGGGGCTCGTCCTGGTGTCGGAGCGTTTCACCTCGATCGCCGGGGCGCTGGGCCTTCCCGGTATGGCTTTCGTGGACGGGCCCGCCGGCGCCTGGCTGGCGCTCATCCCGCTCGGGGCGCTGGCGTGGCTGCTCGTGCGCGTGCCCCTGCGGCACGTGGCACGGGCTGGCACAGCCTCCACCTCCTTCCGACGGCGGTGACGCGGGCGGATAGCCTCGACTTCCGGCGCCGCGGCGCCGGGCGTCCGGCGCGCCCGCCGTGGCCCTGCGGCGGGGTATCCTTGGACACCATGACACTCGTCGAACGGATCACGCAGGACCTCACGGCGGCCATGAAGGCGCAGGACGCGGCGCGGACGAGCACGCTGCGGCTGGCCAAGGCCGCGCTCATGAACAAGCAGATCGACAAGCACGGGGCCCTCGACGACGCCGAGGCCACGAGGGTGTTGCAGGGCCTCGTGAAGCAGCGGGAAGACGCGGCCGAGCAGTACGTCAAGGCCGGCCGGCCGGAGCTCGCCGAGAAGGAGCGGGCCGAGGGGGCCCTGCTCAAGGTCTACCTGCCCGCTGAGGTGACGGAGGAGGAGATCGCCGCGGCCGTCGAGAAGGCGGTGGCGGAAACCGGGGCCACGTCGCCGAAGGACATGGGCAAGGTGATGAAGGCGGCACTCGCGGCGCTCGCGGCCGGAGGGAAGACGGCCGACGGCAAGAGGGTGAACGAGGCGGTGCGGAAGAAGCTGGGATGAGCCAACCGCCCGTCGCGGCGGAATGACAACGTCATGAAAGACATCGTTCGGCGGGTCGGGCAGCGGTTCATGGTCGGGTTCGAGGGGCTCACGGCCTCGGCCGACGTGAAGGCGCTCGTCCGTGAGTTCGGGGTCGGGCACGTCGTGCTCTTCACTCGCAACGTGGCGGGGCCGGAGCAGGTGGCCGACCTCGTGCGCGAGCTGCAGTCCACGGCCCGCGACGCGGGGCACGGCCAGCCCCTGCTGATCGCCGTGGACCAGGAGGGCGGCCGGGTGGCCCGCCTGAAGGACCCGTGGACGATCTGGCCGGCGGCGCGGGCGGTCGGCAGGGTGGGCAGCGAGGAGAGCGCGCGAAAGATGGCCGAGGCTGTGGCCGAGGAGCTCGAGGCCTGCGGGATCCGCTACGACTTCGCCCCCTGCGTAGACGTGGACACGAACCCGCGGAACCCGGTGATCGGCGACCGGTCCTTCGGCGGCGATCCCGACCTCGTGGGCCGCCTCGGGGCGGCGATGATCCGGGGGCTGCAGGACAACGGTGTCGTGGCCTGCGCCAAGCACTTCCCGGGCCACGGCGACACGGACGTGGACTCGCACCTCGACCTGCCCTCGGTCGAGCACTCGCGCGCCCGCCTCGAGGACGTCGAGCTGCGGCCGTTCCGAAAGGCGATCGAGGCCGGCGTCGCCACGGTGATGGCCTCACACCTCCTCGTGCGCGAGATCGACGACGCACTGCCCGCCACCCTCTCGCCGAAGGTCGTGAAGGGCCTCCTGCGGGAGGAGCTGGGCTACGCCGGCGTCGTCGTCACGGACGCCCTCGAGATGAAGGCTCTGGCCAATCACTGGACGCCGGCGCAGATCTCGGTGATGGCGGCGAAGGCCGGCTGCGATCTCCTGGCGCTCTGCCGTGGTCACGACGCGCAGGTCGAGGCGATGGAGAGCCTGATCCGCGCGCTCGAGTCAGGCGAGATCCCGTTCAAGGAAGCCGAGGCGGCCGAGGGCCGTGTCCGCGCCCTCAAGGAGCGGTTCCTCGCCGGCTACCGCGATCCCGACCCGAAGGAAGCCCGGGAGGCAGCGGGGCGCGGCGAGCACCGGGCCATGGCCGAGGCGATCGCCGTGCGCTCCGGAATCCCGGCCTGACCGTGGCCACGAAGCCCAGGGCGCTTAGGCGGGGCGACGTGATCGGCGTGGCCGCGCCGGCCGGGCCCGTGGACGAGGAGCGGCTGAAGCGCGGCGTGGCCGAGCTGGAGAGGCTGGGCTTCGCCGTCCGCGTCGCCGACGGGGTCCTGGAGCGGAAGGGCTTCACGGCGGGGACGGTCGAGAACCGTCTCCTTCAGCTCCACGGCCTCTTCGCCGATCCCGCGGTGGCCGCCGTCGCCTGCGCCCGCGGCGGGGCGGGCACGGTCCAGCTCCTGCCGCACCTCGACCGCGAACTGCTCCAGGAGAACCCCAAGCCGCTCCTCGGGTACAGCGACGTCACCCTCCTCCACCTCGAGATGGAG
>JBGPQQ010000201.1:0-6372 GCA_041489115.1 Vicinamibacteria bacterium
CACGATGCGCTCGGGCTTCAGGGCGAGGGCGTCCTCGACACTCAGCGCGTCGTTGCGGACGACCCTCACCTCGGCCCCCAGCTCGCCGAGGTACTGGTAGAGGTTGAAGGTGAAGGAGTCGTAGTTGTCGACGAGCAGGATCACGCGAGGCCTCCCGCGAGCTTCAGCGCCTCGAAGAGCGCCTGGGCCTTCGCCTCCGTCTCCCGCTCCTCGTACGCCGGGTCGGAGTCGGCCACGATGCCGGCCCCCGTCTGGAGGGTGGCCTTGCCGCTCTTCATCAGCAACGTGCGGATCGCGATGCAGAAGTCGAGGTTGCCGCGAAGGTCGATGTAGCCGAGGGCGCCGCCGTAGAGGCCGCGGGCCCGCGGCTCGAGCTCGTCGATGATCTGCATGGCGCGGATCTTGGGCGCCCCGGAGAGCGTCCCCGCCGGGAAGGTGGCGGCGAGGGCGTCGAGGGCGTCCCTCCCGTCCTCGAGCTCCCCCACCACCGAGCTCACGATGTGGGCGACGTGGCTGTAGTGCTCGACCTTCATCAGCTCCGCCACCTGCACGCTGCCGAAGCGGCACACCCGGCCGAGGTCGTTGCGGCCGAGGTCCACGAGCATGAGGTGCTCGGCCCGCTCCTTCTCGTCGGCCAGCAGGTCGCGGGCGATCGCGTCGTCGCCCCGGCCGTCGTGGCGCGGCCGCGTGCCCGCGATCGGGCGCGTCTCGACCTTCCGTCCCTCGACGCGCACGAGCATCTCCGGCGAGGCCCCGGCGATCGCGGCGTCGCCGTCCTTCAGGAAGTACATGTACGGGGACGGGTTCACCATGCGCAGCGCGCGGTAGACGGTGAAGGGGTCGATGCCGCAGTCCACGGTGTGCTGGCGCGACAGCACGACCTGGAAGATGTCGCCCGCCGCGATGTGCTCCTTCGCGGTGAGGACGGCCTCGCGGAACGCGTCGCCGTCCGTCAGCGGGAGGACCGGGGGCGGCTCGGAGCGGCGCGTCGCCGAGGGACGGCGCTCCCAGCCGAGGTCCTCCTCGAAGCCGTCGAGGACCTGCCGCGCGCGGTCGAACTCGGCGCGGCGGCCCGGCTCGGCGAGGGCGATCAGGACGAGGCGCTGCCGCACGTGGTCGAAGGCCACGAGCGAGCCGTAGAAGGCGAACGAGGCCACGACGCCCTGCGCCGCGCCGTGGCGGTCGGGGAGGCGCTCGAAGAGCCGCGCCGCGTCCCAGGTGAGGTAGCCGACCGCCCCGCCGGTGAAGCGCGGGAGGCCGGGGATCTCGGCGGGCTGTGACCCGAGCCGCGCCCGGAGCGCCCCGAGGAGGCCCTCCTTTTCCTCGCGCGTGCCGTCGGCGTCGTGCACGACGACCCTGCCGCCCCGCACCTCGAGGCGCGCGACCGGGTCGCGGCCGAGGAAGGAGTACCGGGCGAGGCGCTCGCCGCCGAGGACGCTCTCGAGCAGGAACGCCCGCTCGGCGCGCGCGGCGAGGGACAGGAAGGCCGAGACCGGCGTCCGCAGGTCACCCGGCACCTCGCGGAAGACGGGCACCGGCCGGCCGGCCTCGGACAGGCGCTCGTACTCCTCGTAGCCCAGCGCGTTCATGCGCCCGCCCTCCCCCGCACCCTCACTTGCTCCTCCGCTTCCGCAGCTCGTCCATCACGCGGGCGAGCGGCAGGCCCCGCTGGTGGAGCGCCACCAGGAGGTGGTAGAGGAGGTCGGCCGACTCTTCGGCCAGCCGCTCGTCGCTCTGCACGCGCGCGGCGAGGACGACCTCGGTCGCCTCCTCGCCGATCTTCTTCAGCACCTGGTCCGGGCCCATCGCGAGGAGCCGCGCCGTGTAGGACTCCTCCGCCGGGGCCTTCGCGCGCTCCGCGACGACCCGGGCCAGCTCCTCCAGCATCCCCGCGGCCGTGGGCGACGTCTCGCCGAAACAGGTGCGCGCGCCGGTGTGGCACGCGGGTCCGGTAGGCTCGACGACGAGCAGGAGCGTGTCCCCGTCGCAGTCGGCGCGCGCCTCGACGACGCGCAGCTCGTGCCCGGACGTCTCGCCCTTCCTCCAGAGCGCCTTCCGGCTCCGGCTCCAGAAGTGGGCGACGCTCGTCTCGGCGGTCCTCGCCAGCGCCTCGGCGCTGGCCCACGCGACCATGAGCACGTCGCCGCTGGCCCGGTCCTGCGCGACCACGGGCAGGAGGCCGCTCGCGTCGAAGACCAGGCCGTCCGGGATCTTCACCGCCATCACCGCCCTCCCCCGCCCGTGGCCAGCGCCCCCACGCCCGACTCTCCGGGAGGCCGGACCTCGACCCCCGCCCGCAGCAGCTCCGTCTTCGCCTCGGGGATGCGGATCTCGCCGAAGTGGAAGACGGAGGCCGCGAGCGCGGCGCTGGCGCCTCCCTCCGTGAGCGCCTCGGCCATGTGCGCCACCGTGCCGCAGCCACCCGAAGCCACCACCGGGACGCGGACGGCGTCCGAGACCGCTCGCGTGAGCGGCACGTCGAAGCCGTCCTTCGTCCCGTCCCGGTCCATGCTCGTGAGCAGGATCTCGCCCGCCCCGCGCTCCGCCCCCTCGCGCGCCCAGGCGACGGCGTCCTTCCCGGTGGGCGTGCGTCCCCCGTGGACGAACACCTCCCAGCCCCCGCGCCCCGTCGCGCGCGCGTCGATCGCGAGGACGACCGCCTGCGAGCCGAACCGCCGGGCCAGCTCCTCGAGCAACCCGGCGTCGTGAACGGCCGCCGTGTTGACCGCGACCTTGTCCGCTCCCGCGCGCAGGAGAGCCTCGGCGTCGTCCACCGCCCGCACGCCGCCACCCACCGTGAACGGCAGATAGACGGCGTCGGCCACGCGCCGCACCATGTCGATGACGATCGGCCGCGCGTCCGACGACGCGGTGATGTCGAGGAAGACGAGCTCGTCGGCGCCCTCGGCGTCGTAGCGGGCCGCCGCCTCGACCGGGTCGCCGGCGTCCCGCAGCGAGACGAAGCGCACGCCCTTCACCACGCGGCCGCGGTCCACGTCGAGACAGGGGATGAGGCGCTTCGCGAGCATCAGCGGGTCGCCTCCCCCTCGGCGAGGGCCTTCCGGGCCGCGGCCAGGCTAAAGCACCCCTCGTAGAGCGCCTTCCCCACGATCGCCTCGTCCACCCCGAAGGGCTGGAGGGCGGCGAGGCGCACCAGGTCCTCGACCTCGGAGACGCCGCCCGCGGCAGTGATCCGGAGCCCCGTGCGCCGGCCGAGCGCTTCGATCGCCCCGAGGTTCGGGCCGGTGAGCGTCCCGTCCCGCCGCACGTCGGTGAACTGCACCCGCACGACGCCCCAGCCCTCCACGGTGGCGGCGAGCTCGATCGCGTCCACGTCGGTGACCTCGTTCCAGCCGGCCACCGCCACCCGGCCGTCGCGGGCGTCGATGGCCACCGCCACCGCCTCCGGCCAGTGCGAGACCGCCGCCTGGACGGCATCCGGGCGCGACACCGCCGCGGTGCCGAAGATGACCCGGCTGGCCCCGAGGTCGCGGTAGCGCTGAGCGTCCTCGAGGGAGCGGATCCCTCCGCCCACCTCGACGGGGATGCGGACCGCCGCCACCACCGCGCCGACCGCTTCCGGCTGCGGAATGCCGTCGATCGCCGCGTCGAGGTCCACGAGGTGGATCCGCTCGGCGCCCTCCGCTTCCCAGCGCCGGGCCATCTCGGCCGGGTCCATCCCGTAGAGGGTCTCGTCGCGGGCGCGGCCCTGCACGAGGCGCACGACACGCCCCTTCCGGATGTCGATGGCGGGGACGACGATCATGCCGCCCTCCGCGCCGCCACGATCTCGACGAAGCTCGCCACCATGCGCAGGCCGACCTCCTGGCTCTTCTCGGGGTGGAACTGCACGCCGAGGACGCTGCCCTTCCCCACGATCGCCGGGAAGTCGCGCCCGTAGTCGGACGAGGCGATCACCACGTCGTCGGGCGCGTCACAGTAGTACGAGTGGACGAAGTAGACGTGGGCCCCGTCGGGGACCCCGTCCAGGATCGGGTGGGGCCGGCGGGCGCGCAGCCGGTTCCAGCCCATGTGGGGCACGGGCAGCTCGCCCCCGAAGCGGCGCACGCGGCCCGGCAGGAAGCCGAGCCCGCGGTGCCGGCCGTGCTCCTCGCTCTCCTCGAAGAAGAGCTGCATCCCGATGCAGATGCCGAGCAGGGGCTTCCCCTTCTCGACCGCCTCGCGAAGGACGGGGACGAGCCCCCGCCGCTCGATCTCGGCCATCGTCGCCGCGAAGGCGCCGTCGCCGGGCAGGACGAGGGCATCGGCGCGGCGCAGCGCCTCCGGATCGGCGGTGAGCAGGACCTCCGCCCCCGCGCGGCGAAAGGCTTTCGTCACGCTGCCGAGGTTGCCGATGCCGTAGTCGGCGATCGCGATCATGGGCCTACAGGCTCCCCTTGGTGCTGGGCACGCCCTTCACCCGCGGGTCGAGGGCGACCGCCGCGCCGAGAGCGCGTGCCGTGGCCTTGAAGAGAGTCTCGGCGATGTGGTGAGCGTTGCGGCCGCGCACGAAGTCGAGGTGCAGGTTGAAGCGGCCGTGGTCCACGAAAGCCCGGAAGAAGTCCTCGAGGAGCTCGGTCGGCAGGTCCCCGATGCGCTGGGCTCGGAACTGGACGCCGAAGTGCAGCCACGGGCGGCCGGACAGGTCCACCACCGCCCGGGTGAGGGCCTCGTCGAGCGGGACGCAGGCGTGGCCGAAGCGGACGATCCCCTTCTTGTCACCGAGGGCCTGCTTCAGGGCCTGGCCGAGGGCGATGCCGACGTCCTCGACCGAGTGGTGGGCGTCCACGTGCAGGTCCCCTCGGCAGCGGACGTCGAGGTCGAAGCGGGCGTGGGTGGCGAGCGAGGTCAGCATGTGGTCGAGGAAGCCGATGCCGGTCCGGACGCGGGACCGGCCCTCGCCGTCGAGGTTCAACGCGAGGGCGATGTCCGTCTCGCGGGTCTTCCGCTCGACCTCAGCCCTTCGAGCGGTTGTGACGCGGGCAGGGTTCACACTCCGCTCGCTTAGTCCCGCGGGCGACCCATGCGCTCGCTCCGGCGAGGGTGTCGAGAAGCCCGGGACCTGCGGCGCACGGCCGCCGCTTCTCGACACCCTCGTAGACCCTGCCCGCTTCGTACCGCCCGTTGCCGCACGATGCCTTGCCACGCTGTTGCGCGCCACTAAGCCCTCCCGCTCGTCAGGTCCATCCCGGACTCCGAGAGCGCCGTCCCCAGGGCGTGCAGGAAGGCGTCGTTCTCCTCCTCGTTGCCCACGCTCACGCGCAGGCAACGGTCGAGCATCGGGTACGAGGTGACGTCGCGCACGAGCACTCCGCGTCGCAGCATCGAGGCGAAGACCGCCTTCGGGTCGGCGGAGAGGCACTCGAGCAGGAAGAAGTTCGCGTCCGAGGGCCACGCCCGCACGCCGGGGACGTCGGCGAGGCGCGCGAGGAGACGCTCCCTCTCCCCGACCAAGCGGTGGACGCTCGTCGCGAGCACGTCCTTCTCTTTGAGAGACGCGATCGCGGCCATCTGGGAGAAGAAGTTCATGTTGTACGGCAGGCGCGCCTTGTTGACCTCGCGCACCAGCTCCGGCGAGGCCAGCAGGTAGCCGACCCGCAGGCCGGCCAGCGCCATGGCCTTCGAGAAGGTCCGGAGGACGACGAGGTTCGGGTGGCGCTCCAGAAGGGGCACCACCGTCTGGGCGGCGAACTCGTGGTACGCCTCGTCGATCACCACGAGAGAGTCGCCGTCCCGGCAGAGCCGCCCGACGTCGGCGAGATCGAGGCTGGTCCCCGTGGGGTTGTTGGGCGAGCAGACGATCGTGACGGAGGCGTGGCTTTCCTCGCGGCTTTCCAGGAGTGCTTCGACGTCGTAGGCGAAAGGTAGGGCGTGAGTGCCGGGGGATCCCGAGGCGCCCGTCCCGGTCGGGCCGCCTCGGGATGACATCGGCACCCGCACCGGCTCGCCGCCCAGGATCGTCGTCATCAGTGCGTAGAGTGTGAACGTGGGCTCGGGGATGACGACCTTCGTGCCGGGACCCACGGTCACGAGCAGCAGCGCCTCGATCAGCTCGTTCGAGCCGTTCCCGGCGAGGACGCCGTCGGCGCGCCAGCCCGAGAAGCGCGCGAGCGCTTCCAGCAGCTCCTTCGGGTCGAAGTCGGGGTAGCGGGACCACGGCCGCGCGAGCGCTTGCTCCAGCACCCTCCGCTTGACGGCCTCCGGGAGGTCCCACGGGTTCTCGTTCTGGTTGAGCTTGACCGGGGCCTCGCGCAGCACGAGCGTATAGGCGGCGAGGGACCGCACGGCCGGCTTGACGTGGCGCAGCGGGTCCATCACTCCCCCTCGAACCGGGTCAGCACGCTCTGGGCGTGGCCGCGGAAGCCCTCGGCC
>JBGPQQ010000202.1:0-6353 GCA_041489115.1 Vicinamibacteria bacterium
ACCGCTCGGTGCTGCTCTCGTTCAAGCGCGAGGCGGGGCACCTGCTGCTGCGGCTCCACAACATGTTCCTGCACGCGCCCGACGCCGTGGTGGCCTCGCTCGCCCGCAACCTCCGCCGCCGCGGCCGCGCCGCCGGCGGCGAGGTGCGGCGCTTCATGAACGCCAACATGCACCGCGTGCGCAAGACGCCCCGCGAGATGCCGCCCCTCGTCACGAGCGGCCGCGTCTACGACCTCGCTGCGGTCTACGGGGACATCAACGGCCGCTTCTTCGGCTCGCGCCTGCGGGTCCCCATCACGTGGGGCCGCGGCGTCGGCCGGGCGCGGCGGGGCGGGCTCACCTTCGGCAGCTACGACCCCGTGCTCGCGCTCATCCGCATCCACCCCGTCCTCGACCGTCCCGGCGTGCCCCGCTACTTCCTGGAGAGCGTCGTCCACCACGAGATGCTCCACCACCACATGGGCGGCATGCCCGACCGTGCGGGACGCACCGTGTACCACACGCGGGCCTTCCGCGAGGCGGAGGCGCGCTTCCCCCGCCACCGGGAGGCCCTGGCCTGGGAGAAGGAGAACCTCCCGGAGCTGCTGCGCGCGAGCCACGCCCTCGACCGCGAGCGCCGGGCGGCGCGCGCCGCCGCGCGCGCGGCCGGGCGTTAGCCCCGCCGGATGACGCTGCCGCACCTCCGGCGGCTCTTTCCCTCCCTCGCCCGGCACCGCCGCCCGCTCACCCTCGGGCTCCTCGCCCTCCTCGCCACCACCGCGGTCTCCGTGGCGAACCCCTGGGTCCTGCGTCTCGCGATCGACGACCTGCACGTCACGGTCACCCGCGAGAAGCTCTGGCTCTACGCCGGCGCCATCCTCGCCCTCGTCACCGTGGAAGGCTTCTTCCGCTACCAGATGCGGATGGTCCTCATCGGGGTGAGCCGGGAGATGGAGTACGACCTCCGGAACGACGTCTTCCGCCACCTCACCCTCCTCGCCCCCCGCTACTACCAGGAGAACCGCATCGGCGAGGTGATGAGCCGGGCCACCAACGACATGTCGGCAGTGCGCATGGTCCTCGGCCCCGGCATCATGTACACCGCGAGCACGGTGGCCACTTTCGCGGGGGCGGTCACCCTCATGATCGCCATCTCGCCGCGGCTCACCCTCCTCGCCCTCGTCCCCCTCGTCCTCGTCTCCTGGCTCGTGCGCCACTACGGCCGCCAGGTGCACGACCGATACGAGGAGGTGCAGGCGCAGCTCGCGGAGATGAACGCCCTCGTGCAGGAGAACCTGGCCGGGGCGCGGGTGGTGAGGGCCTACACCCAGGAGGCGCACGAGGAGGCGCGCTTCGGGGTCGCCAACGAGGAGTACGTCTCGCGCAACCGCCGGCTCGTCTGGATCAGCGGGATCCTCCACCCCGGCATCGGCTTCCTGATGGGGCTCGGCTCGGTCACCGTGCTCTGGCTCGGCGGGCGCATGGTGGTCGCTTCCACCATCACCCTCGGGGAGTTCGTGGCCTTCGGCGTGTACCTCGCCATGCTCCACTGGCCGATGATCGCCCTCGGCTGGGTGGTGAACCTCTTCGAGCGCGGCGAGGCCTCGATGCGCCGCATCCACGCGATCCTCGACGCCCCCCGCGAGATCCGCGACGAGGACACGCTGCCCGTGGGCGAGATCCGCGGGGACGTGGAGTTCCGCTCGCTCACCTTCGCCTACGACGGCGTGAGCGTCCTCCACGACGTCGACCTCCGGGTCCCCGCCGGCACCACGGTCGCGATCGTGGGCCCCACCGGCTCCGGCAAGAGCACGCTGGTGAGCCTCCTCCCGCGGCTCTTCGACGCCCCGCCCGGCACCCTCTTCGTGGACGGCCACGACGTGCGGCGTATCCCGCTCGGGACGCTCCGCGGCGCGGTCGGCTTCGTCCCCCAGGAGAGCTTCCTGTTCTCGGCCACCGTACGGGAGAACGTGGCCTTCGGCGTGGGCGGAGACGGGTCCTCGCGCGCGGTGGGCCAGTCGGACGGGGGCAAGCACGCGGAGTGGGCGGCCGGGATCGCGCAGCTGGAGAAGGATCTCCGCGACTTCCCCAAGGGCTTCGAGACGACGGTCGGCGAGCGGGGCATCACGCTCTCCGGGGGGCAGAAGCAGCGCACCGCCCTCGCCCGGGCTCTCGCGGTGGACCCCCGGATCCTCGTCCTCGACGACGCGCTCTCCGCGGTCGACACCGAGACGGAGGAGCACATCCTCGACGGGCTGCGCGAGGTCATGCGCGCACGGACCACCTTCCTCGTCTCCCACCGCATCTCGACGGTGAAGGAGGCGGACCTCATCGTGGTGCTGCGCGAGGGCCGGATCGTGGAGCGCGGCACCCACGACGAGCTGGTGGCCCTCGGCGGCTTCTACGCCGACCTCCACCGGCGGCAGTTGCTCGAGGCCGAGATCGACACCGGCGAGGACGCGGCGTGAGCGTGCCCGACGACGACGCCCTCGCCCCCCAGAGCTACGACTGGCGGCTGCTCCGCCGCCTGCTCGGCTACCTGCGCCCGCACCTCGCGGCGGTGGCGGCGGCCTTCGCCCTGATCGTGGCCCAGGCCGGGGTCGACCTGGTGGGGCCCTACCTCACCAAGGTCGCGATCGACCGGCACATCGCGAAGGGCGACGCGGCGGGCCTCGCCCGGGTGGCCGGGCTCTACCTCCTCGCCCTCGCCGCCGCCTTCGTCGTCCGCTTCCTGCAGAACTACATCATGCAGATGGCCGGGCAGCGGATCATGCAGGACATGCGGCGCGAGATCTTCGCGCACCTGCAGCGGCTGCACGTGGGCTACTTCGACCGCAACCCGGTGGGCCGCCTCATGACCCGCGTCACCATCGACGTGGACGCGGTGAACGAGCTCTTCACGTCGGGCGTCGTCACCGTCTTCGGCGACCTCTTCACGCTCCTCGGGATCATGGCGGTCATGGTGGCCCTCGACTGGCGCCTCGCCCTCGTCACCTTCGCGGTGATCCCACTCTTCTTCGCCCTCACCAACTGGTTCCGCAAGGGGGCGCGGCAGTCGTTCCGGGAGACACGGAAGTGGGTGGCGCGCATCAACGCCTTCCTCCAGGAGAACCTGTCGGGGATGTCGGTGGTCCAGCTCTTCCGCCGGGAGGAGCGGAACCGCGGGGCGTTCGCCTCGATCAACCGGAAGCACTACGACGCGAACATGCAGGCGATCTTCTACTACGCGGTCTTCTACCCGGTCATCGAGCTCCTGGCCGCCCTCGCCACCGCGCTCATCCTGGTCTACGGGGGCGGGCAGGTGCTGGCCAGCGGGCTCACCCTCGGCGTGCTGGTCGCCTTCATCCAGTACTCAGAGCGGTTCTGGCGGCCCATCTCGGACCTCTCCGAGAAGTTCAACATCCTCCAGGCCGCGATGGCGGCCTCGGAGCGCATCTTCGGCCTCCTCGACACGAAGGCGCTGGTCTCGAGCCCGGAGAAGGAGGGGCGCCCGGAGCCGGTCCGGGGCCGCGTGGGCTTCGAGAACGTGTGGTTCTCCTACTCCGGGGCCACCGATGGCGCCCCCGCCGAAGACGCGGCCTGGGTGTTGCGGGACATCGACTTCGCGGTGGAGCCGGGGAAGAGCCTCGCCCTCGTGGGAGCGACCGGCGCCGGCAAGAGCTCGATCATCAGCCTCCTCATGCGCTTCTACGACGTGCAGAAGGGCCGGGTGACCCTCGACGGCGTCGACGTGCGGGAGTGGGGCCTCGAGCGGCTGCGCTCCTCGCTCGCCCTCGTCCTCCAGGACGTCCACCTCTTCAGCGGGACGATCGCCTCGAACATCCGGCTCGGTTCGGACATCCCGATGGAGCGGGTGCGCGCCGCCTCCGAGGCGGTGCACGCCCACCGGTTCATCGAGCAGCTGCCGAAGGGCTACGACAGTGAGGTGAAGGAGCGGGGAGCGACCCTCTCCGTGGGCCAGAAGCAGCTCCTCTCCTTCGCCCGCGCCCTCGCCCACGACCCGCGGGTGCTGATCCTCGACGAGGCCACCTCCTCGGTGGACACCGAGACCGAGCAGCTCATCCAGGACGCGCTGCGGGTGCTGCTGCGGGGCCGGACCGCGATCGTGATCGCCCACCGGCTCTCCACCGTGCAGAACGTGGACGAGATCCTCGTCCTCCACAAGGGGCGGATCCGCGAGCGGGGGACGCACCAGGAGCTGCTCGCCCGCCGCGGGATGTACTGGAAGCTCTACGAGCTCCAGTACAAGGACCAGGAGCTCCGCGCCCCCGGGGCGGCCGAGGCTACGGCCTGACCCCGCCCTTCGCGAGGAAGTCCCACGCGAGGGTCGCCATCGCGCGCACGCCGAGAGGCAGCGCGTCCTCGTCCACGTCGAAGCGTGCGGTGTGGTTGACGGAGGCGATGCCCTTCGCGTCGTTGCGAGTGCCGAGCAGGAAGTAGAAGTAGGGCGCCTTCCGGCCGAAGAAGGGGAAGTCCTCGGCCACCATCTGGGGCTCGACGCGCACCGCCCCCGCCCCGAACACGCGCTGGAGCGCGGGGATGCCGACGGCTCGCGCGAGGGCGGCGTCGTTCACCGTCGGCGGGTTGCCCTCGTCGAGGAAGCGCAGGGTGGCGGTGGTGCCGTGCGCCTCGGCCACGCCCTTCACGGTGCGCGCCATGCGGGCCTTGATCTCCGCCCGCACGGTCGCGTCGTGCGTGCGCACCGTGCCGTCCATCGTGACGCGGTCGGCGATGATGTTGAAGCGCGTGCCCCCCTGGATGCGGCCGATGGTGAGGACGCGGGGCTGCCGGCCGTCGATCTGGCGCGAGACGATCAGCTGCAGCGCCTGGACGATCTCGGCGGCGACCGGGATGGGGTCGAGCCCCATGTGCGGCTGCGCGCCGTGGACGGTCCTGCCCTCGACCTCGATCGTGAAGGTGTCGGAGGAGGCGAAGATCGGCCCGTCGGTCCAGCCGGCCTGGCCGACCGACGCCCAGCTCCCCACGTGCAGGCCGAACACGGCCTCGACCTTCGGATCGTCGAGCGCCCCCTCCTGGACCATGAGCGGCGCCCCGCCCTCCTCGCCCGCGGGCGCCCCCTCCTCGGCGGGCTGGAAGAGGAAGACGACGGTGCCGGGGAGACGCGCCCGGAGGCCGGCCAGCACCTCAGCGGTGCCGAGAAGGATCGCCGTGTGCGCGTCGTGGCCGCAGGCGTGCATGACCCCCTTCGTCTGGCTGCGGAACGGCAGGTCGTTCGCCTCCTCGATGGGGAGCGCGTCGATGTCGGCGCGCAGAGCCACGACGCCCCCGGGGCGGCCGCCCCGGAGGATGCCCACGACGCCCGTCCTCGCCACGGGGTGGCGCACCTCGAGGCCGAGGTCGCGCAGCCGCTCGGCCACGAGGTGGCCGGTGCGCTCCTCGCGGTTCGAGAGCTCGGGGTGGGCGTGGAGGTCCCGGCGCACGGCCACCACGGCGGGCGCGATCCGCTGCGCGGCGGCGCGGATCTCGGCGTCGGGAGTGGTGGGCGCGGCGGCGGCAGGCGCAGCGGCGAGGAGAGCGACGGCCAGCAGCATCGAGGGCCTCCTGGGGAGAGCGCTATGATACGTGCACCATGGCCCGGCTCCTCCGCGATCTCCTGCTCCCGGTCGCGGCCCTCGCCCTGCTGGTGGGGGCGGCGCTGCGCCTTCCCCTGCGGCCGCACGGCGACGCCGGGGAGTACCTGCTGATGCTGGAGTCGTGGCGCCACCACGGCTCGCCGGAGCTGCAGCCGCAGGACCGAGAGTCGCTGCGGGGGCTCCTCGCCGACGAGAGCCTGTCGATCGACGAGGGCCGCGTCCTGCCGAACTACCACGCCGGCCGCGACGGGCGGCTCTACTGCTATCACTTCTGGGCCTACTCGCTCGCGGGCCTCCCGGCGAGGCGTCTCCTCGAGGCTCGGGGCCTCTCACCGCTCCGGGCGCTGCCGGTCACGAACGCGCTCCTGTTCGGCCTGGCCCTCGGTGCGGTCGCGTTCCTGCCCTGGACGGGCTCTCGGCGGCTCGTCCTCGGGGGCCTGCTGCTCCTCTCCCCGGCGCTCGGCTTCCTGATGTGGCCGCACCCCGAGGTCTTCTCTTTCGCCCTCGTCACCCTGGCCCTCACCCTGGCGGCGGGGGGACGCCACGCGGCGGCGGTCCTCGCGGGGGCGCTCGCCTCACTCCAGAACCCGCCGCTCCTGCTGCTCGTGGTCTTCCTCTGGGTGGGGGCCGCGCTCGCCGCCGGGCGGGAGAGGAGAGTGGGACTCGGCTTGCTGGCCACGCTCGCGGCTCTCCCCGCCGTGGTGCCCGGCGCCTTCTACCAGTGGCTGTTCGGCGTCTTCAGCCTCTCGGTGCGGCCCACCGAAGCGGCGGAGAGTCTCT
>JBGPQQ010000203.1:0-6330 GCA_041489115.1 Vicinamibacteria bacterium
ACAAACGGCGCGGCGGCGGTATGCCGCGCCGTTTGTTGCAAAGCGAGCCCCGAAGGGATGAGCGGAGCGCATCCTTCGGGGCGAGCGTCATTCCGCCGAGAGCGTGTACTCCCAGCCCCACGCCGTCTCCGCCCCGGGCTCGAGCGCGAAGCGCGCCCCGGGTCTCTCCGCGCCCTCGAGCGCGGCGCGGGCCGCGTCCCGCGCCAGCGCCGCCACGTCCACCGGCGCCGTCTCCAGGCGCAGGGGCCGGGCGAAATCGAGCACGTCGCCCACGGTGCGGTCGAGCCGGGCCACCTCGTGGTCGATGTCGGCCGCCGCCTCCCGCACCTCGCCGGCCGCCGCCCCTTCCCGCTTCAGCGCCCGGAGCGACCCCTTGATGATCATCAGCGGGTTGCGCACCTCGTGGGCGACGACCGTGGACAGCCTCCCGAGCGCGGAGAGCCGCTCGCGCAGCGCGGCCTCCCGCTGGAAGCGCGCGATCGAGTCGGTGAGGACGCCGAAGGTCCGGGCCACGAGGAGGGCGTCCTCGTCGTCCCACGGGCGCCCGGGCCCGATGCGCCGGGCCAGGTCGCCGGTCGCGGCGATCTCCTTCATGGCGTCGGTGAGGGCCGCCAGCGGCCGGGTCACGGTGCGGGCGAGCGCCCAGCTCAGCAGGAGGCCCAGCCCCACGGCGGCGAGGGCGGCGACGAGGAGGGCGGCCCGCAGCGTGTGCAGCGCCCGCAGGGCCTCCGCGCGCGACCGCAGCACGACGACGACCGGCGATCCCGCTCCGGACCCGAGCGAGACGCGCAGGGCCGCGTGGTCCTCGCCGTCGAGGCTCAGCCGGGCGACGCCCCCTTCCGAGGCCGCCGCCGCCAGGGCGGGGTCGTGGCGGCGCGGCAGCGTGGAGGCGAAGACGCGCCCGCCCGCGGCCACCGCCACGTGGCTGCCGGTGAGCGCGCGCAGGCGGGCCGCGAAGGCGTCGTCGAGGGCGAAGCCGAGGGTCAGGTGCCCGAGGACCTCGGGCGCCTCGATCGGCCGCTCCAGCAGTATCGGGGCCTCGACCGTCTCCAGCAGCCGGTCGCCGGCCACGCGGAAGGGCACCGTGTCGCCCTTCCAGGACGCGGTGTCCGCGCCGAGGGAGACGAGCGTCCGGCCCTCGCGGTCGGCGAGCACCAGGACGTCCGAGCGCACGCGCTCCCGGTAGTCGCGCGCCACGGGCTCGGCGGTGCGCGCGTCGGCCTCCGCGACCGCCGCCTTGAGCTTGGGCAAGTCGGCCACGAGCGAGACGCGCTCGGCCGCGATCTCGAGCCGCGCCCGATGGTACTGCTCGACGAGCCGCGCCGCTTCCTGAAGACCGCTCGAGAGCTCCGCCTCGGCCTCCTGCGTCACCCGCCGGGTCGCGAGGCCGAGGGCCAGCGCCGTCGGCAGCACCGCTACCAAGGCGGTGGCGGCGAAGACGCGCGAGCGGAGCGAGGCGAGGGGGCGCGCCATCACTCGACCGCGAAGTCCAGCTCGACCGCGTCGCCCGAAGCACCCACCCGCACCTCCCGCCGCGCGCGCACCACCCCGTCGTTCCAGACGGCGAGCGTGTAGTCGCCGGGGGGGACGCCCTCGATGCGGTAGCGGCCCTCGGCGTCGGTGGTGGCGAAGTAGCGGTGCGCGAAGACGAGGATGAAGGCGCTCATGTGGGAGTGGATCTCGCAGAAGACCCGGACGACGCCGGGCTGGTCGAAGCGGACCGAGCGGGACTGGCCGCGCGGGTAGCGGCCCAGGTCGAAGCGTTTCGCCTTCGAGAGCGAGAACACGTTGTGGTAGATGCGGTCGCTGTTCGGGAAGTCCACGGTGCTCCCCACCGTCACCGCGAGGACGAACGGGACGAAGGCCTCGTTCTTCTGGTAGAGGACACCCCGGCCGGGCAGGGGGGCCTCGAAGGCGGCCGGGGGCGGCGCCTCGAGGTACACGACGCTCCGCCGCCGGTCCGGGACGACCCGGGGACCGTGGTGGCCCAGCTCGGCGACCGCCGGGCGCCCCTCGCCCGAGCCGCCTTCCCGGCGTACCTCGACGCGGCCGCGGATCGTCCCTCCCGGCGACCGCGGCTCCGGCGCGGGCGAAAGCGTGACGGCCGGGAGGAGGGCCGCCGCGAGAGCCGTGATCAGAACCACAGGAGCACCTGCCCGGCCACGAGATCGCTCTCCCTAACCCGTCCCCCGTCCCGCCAGTTGTGCTGCCACGACGCCTTGAGGAGCACGTGGCGGCGCGGGGTCCAGCCCGCGCCGGCCTCCACCCGCGTCACCGGTGCGTCCCACGTCCAGCGGCCCGCCACGGTCGCGAGCTCGGAGAACGCCAGCCTCTCCGCGCGACCCGCGAGGTGGAGGCCCGGGAGGAGCTTGTACCGCGCTTCCGCGTAGAAGCCGAGCGCGTCGAGCGGGTCCTCGATCCGCGTCGCGTCGATCGCCGGCAGGTTCCAGCGGCTCCAGACGGCCTCGGCGCGCAGGATCCAGTAGCCGGCCGACCATTCGAGGTCCAGGCCGAGCGCGTCCTGGCGGCGGGTCGCGGCGCGGGCCGGGTCGGGCAGCGCAGCCTGCGCCTGGCGCGACAGGAACTCCCCGGTGGCGGCCGAGACCCCGACCGTCACCGCCGGCGAGGGACTCCACGCGAGGCGCCCCGACGCCTGCTTGCCGCCGTTGTCGTCCCGGACGAGGGGGTAGGCGAGCGTCCCCTGGGTGAGCGCCAGCGCCAGCGACCACGGCCGGGCGCCGAGGCGCAGCTCGACGCCCGTGTCCCATTTTTCTCCGCTCACGAGCGGCAGCCCGGGGCCGGCCTCCGGGGACCCGATCGGGTACCGCACGAGCCACCCGCGGCCGCGCTGGGCCACGAGCTCCTCGGCCCGCGCGGGAACCGCGTCCTCGCGCAGGTCGGTCAGGTACTGGTAGGCGAGGGGCAGGCTGGGGAGCGGGTTGTCGTAGGCGTAGCGCCGGCGCGGGAACGCCCCGAACACCGGCGGCACGAGCCCCGCCTGGAGGTCGACCTCGCGCTTCTCCCACGGCCGCAGCCGGAGGTAGAGGGCGTAGACGCGGGGCTCGTGGAGGTTGTCGGTCCTCACGTCGAGGAGGACCGAGGCGAACCGCGCGAGCCGAGCCTCGGCCGCGAGATCGATCCGGAAGAGCCGGAGGCTGCTCACCTCGTAGTCGCTGTAGTTGAAGTAGCCCTCGTCTTCCGGCGCGATCGTCCCGCTCACCTCGCCACCCAGGCGAAGCCGGCCGCCGAGGAGCGAGAGAGGCTCGTCCGCTCCAGCACCGGCCGCGGCGAGGCACAGCGCGGCGGCGACGAGGACACCTTTCACGACGCTCCGGCTCGAGGGCATGTCCAGGATCTCCTGATCGCCGAGTATAGCCGGGGCCGACCGCGGCCTCGGGCGCTACACCGCGGGGTAGGCGGACGGTGCCAGGATCGTCCGGGCGGGCGGCAGGCTGGCCGTCCGTCTCCAGGCGACCGTGATCTCGACGGCCGGCCCGGCGCAGGACGGGATGGTGACGGTCCCGGCGAGCCGTCCCTCGTCCACGTCGCGACGTCCCCCGTTCGGCAGCCCGTCGCAGCCCAGGAACGGCAGGCGGGCCCACTCCGGCCGGAGGGTCTCCAAGGCCTTCCTCGCGCCCCGCGCCATGTTGTCGTTCTGGCAGACGACCGCCCGCGGGGAGAAGAGCTCCGCCGTCCGGAGCCGAAGCCAGGCCGCGACCGCCTTCTCGGCGCTCGCCGACGTCCACTCGCCGTTGACGACCTTGAGCTCGTAGGGCCGTCCCCGGAGGGCGTCCTCGAGCCCCTCGAGGCGCAGCTTCGCCGCCGGCGCGTCGACGGGTCCCTGCACGTACACCACGTGGCCGCCGTCCGGGCACAGCCGCGCCAGCTGGCGGGCGTGGATGCGTCCGATCTCGACGTGGTCGGTGGTCACCGCCGCGATCGCGAGCGCGGGGTGCTCGCTCCGGAGGCTCTCCAGGTAGGGTGCCGTCCGGTTGAGGAGGATCCAGCCGAGGCCGGCCTTCGCCGCGTTGCGGGCGACCCGCTCCAGCCCGTCGGGCACCCGCGTGTGGACGAGCAGGGCCGCCGGCCGCTCGCCCTCCGGGGCGTGGAGCAAGCGGAAGAGCTGCTGTATCTGCAGCACCGGGTTGTCCTCGGCGAAGAGGACCTCGACCTCGACGCCCAGCCGGCGGCCCGTCTCGACGGCGTCCTGCGCCTGGCGAGCCTGGTACTCCTGGTCCGCGCTCGTGAGGGAGACGGCGAGTCTCTCCGCCATGCGGTTGGAGATTAGCGCACTTGCCCGCCCGATGGCACGGGCCGTGGGGCTCTCGGGCGGCCGCAGACGAAGAAGGGGGGCGGACGAGCGCCCGCCACCCCTCGCCCCGGGCGAGCCCGGGGGCCGCGTCGCCCTCTAGAACTGGCCCCAGAGGTACTGGTTCGTGACCTCGTGGTGGAACTGGATCTCGCTGCGCTTCACCCGCGCGCCGAGGGCCTTCGCGCACCGCTCGGCCGAGGCGAGCTTCAGCTCGGCGTACTTCTCGTGGACGTCTTCCCCGAGCAGCTCCTGCGCGAACTTGCTGCCCTTGAAGAGGCGGATGGCGTCGTAGATGTTGTCGGGGAGGAAGCGCGTGCGCGGCCGCTTGCCGTCGTTCTCGTCGTCGGGGCCCGGGCCCTCGAGCCCGGTCTTGAAGAGCGCGTAGATCGCGAGGTACGGGTTCGCGTCGGGGGCGATCGAGCGGACCTCGATGCGGGCGGTGCGCTCGTTGCCGATCGGGATGCGGATCATCGAGCCGCGGTCGCTCGCCGAGACCTTGATCTGGTTCGGGGCCTCGAAGTGCGGGTCGAGCCGGCGGTACGAGTTCACGCTGGAGTTGAGGATCAGGCAAATGTCGTTCCCGTTCGCGAGGATCCGGTTGATGAAGCTCCAGGCGAAGGCGCTGAGGCCGTCCTGGCCCTTCTTGTCGTAGAAGATGTTCTTGCCCTTCTTCGCGATCGACATGTTGGTGTGGCAGCCGTTGCCGTTCACGTCGGCGACCGGTTTCGGCAGGAAGCACGCGGTCAGGTCCATCTGGGCCGCCACCTGCCGCGCGATGAGCTTGTAGAGCTGCACCTGGTCGGCGGCCACGGTCGCCTCGGCGTAGCCGTAGTTCATCTCGAACTGGGAGGGGGCCACCTCGGGGTGGTCCTTCTCGTTGCCGAACCCGAGCGCGCGCTGCACCTCGGCCGAGGTGTCGATGAACTTGCGGAGGGTGTCGCCGGGGAGCGAGTGGTAGTAGCCGCCCGTGGAGACGTACTCGAAAAGGCCGGTCTCGAAGTAGCGCCGCTCGGCGTCCCTGCCCTTGAAGATGAAGCCCTCGATCTCGTTCGCGGCGTGGGCCACCATGTCCTTCTTCCGGAGCTCGGCGGCGAAGGCCTTCAGCCGGGCGCGGAGGTCGGCGGTGTAGGGCGTGCCGTCCTGGTCGCAAACGTCGCCGAAGGCGAGCACCTTGCCGGGGCCGAACACGTCGGCGGGCAGCATGTAGAACGCCGGCCAGTCGATCCCGAGGCGCAGATCGGACTCGGCCTGGCGGGCGAAGCCGCGGATCGACGAGCCGTCGAAGGTGAGGTTGTCGGTCGACTTCAGGAGGAACTTCTTGTCGTAGTCGAGCATGTGGAAGCGGCCCTCGAGGTCGGTGAAGCAGACGGTCACCGCCTTGATGCGCTTCTCGTCGGTCAGGTACTTCATCCGGGCCTCGCGGATCTTGCCCGCGTCCTTGCGGGCCACGCGGTCGGCCTTGGCCTGGAGGTTCATCTCCTCCAGCTGCTCGTACGGGATCTCCAGAAAGTGGCGAAGCGGCGTGTCCATCCCTCTCCTCTCGCTCGCGTCCCGACGGGGCGACGGGCTGGTCCCGTGCCGGCCGGATCGAGCCCCTTATTGGACGGCTAAACTCTCACAACTTAGTCTTCATTGCAAGTGATTAAGGCTAAAAACCGCATTTCTACGCCTCATGAGCCCAAGTCGGGGGCTGATCCGTCGGCCACGGCCCCCACCCGGTATAATCGTGGCCGTGAGGAAAGCTGGGGGGTTCTCGGTCGCCGTCACCCTCGCCGCCGCGGGCGTCCTCGTGCTCGCGGTGGCGCTCGTCGACTACGCCACCGGGACCGAGCTGCGCGTCTTCCCCCTCTACTTCCTGCCCGTCCTCGCCGTCTCGCTGCGCTTGGGGCGATGGCCGGGCCTCGGCGCGGCGGCCGTCTGCGCGCTGGCGTGGGAGCTGTCCAACCACCTGGCCGGCATGAGGGGCAGCGGTCCCGCCATCGGCTCCGCGAACGCCGTCGTCATGGCGATCGCCTTCG
>JBGPQQ010000204.1:0-6330 GCA_041489115.1 Vicinamibacteria bacterium
CGGCGTGCCGGGCCTCTTCGACGTCCCCGGGGCGCCGCCGGTGGTGCGCGACCAGCTCGTGCAGCCGTACCTCGCGGGGCTGGCGTTCGCGCGGGCGGTCTGGGCCCGAGGGGGGGCCGGGGCCCTCCGCGAGGCGTGGAAGCACCCGCCGGAATCCACCGAGCAGGTGCTGCACCCCGGGAAGTTCTTCGCGCGGGAGGAGCCGCGGCGGGTCGTGCCTTCCCTGCCGCCGCCGCCGGGATCCCGGCTCGTCTCCGAGGGCGTCCTCGGCGAGCTGCTGCTCCGGACGCTGGTGGAGGAGGGCGCGGAGGCGGCCGCGGAAGGGTGGGGCGGCGACGGCTGGAGGCTCTGGGACGTCAGCGGCCAGACGGCCCTCGCCTGGCGCAGCGAGTGGGACCTTCCGAAAGACGCCGGCGAGTTCCACGCCGCGCTCCGCGCGAGGCTGGCGCGGCGCGGCACGCCGGTGGCGCGCTCGGGGTGGGAGGTCTTCCCGGGCGCCGGCGGACGCCGTCTCGCGGTGCGCCGCGCGGGCGACGCGGTGGAGCTCGCGTCCGCCGACGACGCGGCCCTCCTCGACCGCCTGATTGGCCGGTAGGCCCCCGGACCGCGCTTCCGCCGCTTGAAGCGGGTCGACGGGAGAGCTAGAGTGCCTGTGGCTGGCCGACGGCCCTCGGGGCCGAAATCGCGACCGGCCCAAGGGGGGGAAATGGCGACCTCGACACCCGGTGGCGCGAAGACGAACCTCGGCCTGGAGCCGAACATCGCGGGGCTGCTCTGCTACGTGCCGTGCTGCATCGGCCTCGTCTTCTCGGTGGTGGCCGCGATCGTGGAGAAGCAGAGCCGCTTCGTGCGGTTCCACGCCTTCCAGAGCCTCCTCCTACACGCAGCGGCCATCGTCCTCTGGGTGGGTCTCACGGCCGTGCAGATGGTCCTGGGCGCGGTCGGGCTCGGGGTAGTGGGCGTCCTGATGTGGGTCGTGAGCATGGTGGCGGGCGTCGGCCTCCTCGTCGTGGCGATCCTGCTCATGATCAAGGCGAACGGCGGCGAGGAGTTCGAACTCCCGGTGATCGGGCCGATGGCCCGCCAGTGGGTCTAGGCGCCCGTCCAAGTCGTCAGCCCCCGCGGATGTGCCAAGCCCTGGCTCTTCAGCCAGGGCTGGCCTTCGGGGGCTAGCCTGCCGCCTGCTCGACCAGGATCCGGCCGGTGCCCTCGAGCCTGAGGAGCGGGCCGGAGCCGGTGGCCGACGGCAGGACCACCGCGTAGACCTGCGGGTCGTCCACGACGTGCGGGGAGAGCTGGCCCGTCCACATGATGACGGACGGGGCCGGCACCGATACGGGCAGGCCGGGCGTCACCGTGAGGGGCAGCGGCTTGCTGGCGACGGACAGCGCCACCATCCCGTGCCCCTCGAGGGCGACGACCTCGAGCCCGGCGGCCTCGTCGCCGAGGCGGACGTAGCGCGGCTGCAGGCTTTCCTCGCAGGCGAGCAGGTGGGTGGGCTCCACGAACACGGGCTCGCCCGCCACCTGCATGAACGTGATGTCCCGTTGCTGGTCGGTGAGGATGAGCCTGCCCGTCCCCGTGACGATGACGAGCGCCGGGCGCGCGCCGGGGCGCTTGTCCTTCACCCAGAAGGTGAGATTGCCGCTGTAGGAGTAGATCGTGCCCTGCTTGATGAAGACCTTGCCCGAGAAGTCCACCTCCAGGAGGCCCTTCTCGAGGCCGCGGAAGATCTCGCGGGGCGGGGCGGTCGGAGGCCGGTCCGGCGTCGGGGAAGCGGCGGCAGCGGACCGTGCGTTCGTTCCCGGCGGCAACGTGTCGTCGTGGACCTGGAAGCGCGCGGTGTCGACCAGGCCCGGGAGGGGGCTGTCCCCGGCCATGAGGGTAGGGCTGACCGGCCGGAGCGTCTTGCCCGTCTCGGGTGCCTCCGGGATCTTCGGTGCCGGGCCGGGCGGCTTCGTGTCGGGGGGGACGTCGGGCCGAGGCGCCGGGACGATGGCGCCGGGGGGGGCGGTCGAATCCGCCCCGGCGCCGGCGGGCCCGAGCCGGCCCTGGAGGCGCCGGACCATCAGGTGGGCGCCGGCCTGGCGGTACTGGTAGATCGCGTCCTTGTAGCGCTGGACCCGCTCGTAGATCGACCCGAGGTAGAAGTGGATCTTGGGGTTGCCCCGGGTGAGGTCGAGGGCCTTGAGGAACGCCGCCTCGGCGTCCTCGAGCCGTCCGAGCTTGAAGCAGATGAGGCCCAGGTTGTAGTGGAGAGTGTGGGCCTCCGGGCTCTCCGCGATGAGCTTGCGGTAGACCTCCTCCGCCTTGTTCAGCTTCTCGCTGCGGAAGTAGACGAGGCCGAGGAGGTTCAGCACCCGCGGGTCGCGGGGGCGCAGCAGGTAGGCCTCCTCGAGCTGCCGCTCGGCCTCCTCGAACTTCCGGGCCTCGAAGAACTCCCGCCCCTTGTTGTAGTGCGCGAGGAAGAGCCCCTGGTCGAACGGGTCGTGGGGGATGAGGTCGGGCATGGCTAGTCCAGGGCGCGCACCGTGGAGTAGACCGTTCCCTCCGGCGGCGGCGCTTCGGCGACGTGCGTGACGCCCCGCTCGTCGCGCCAGCGGTAGTAGGTGCGCGGCCGGGCGGGCTCCAGCTTCCGCGGCCGCGCGGCGGTGCGGGCCGCCGAGGGGGGCGGGTGGAGGGCGTTCGATGGAACGTAGAAGGCGGCGGCGTTCGAGGACGGAGCAGGCGTGGAGAAACCCGCGCCCAGCTGGGCCTGCACCTTCTGCACGTAGCCGCGCGTCTCCCGGTAGGGCGGGATGCCGCCGTAGCGCAAGACGGCCTTCGGGCCGGCATTGTACGCGGCGAGGGCGAGGGCCACGTCGCCCCCGAACTGGTCGAGCAGGATGCGGAGGTACTGCGTGCCCGCGAAGATGTTCTGCCGGGCGTCGAAGGAGTCGGCGACCCCGAAGCGGCCGGCGGTGTCGGGCATGAGCTGCATCAGGCCGCGGGCGCCCTTCGACGACACGGCCCACTGATCGAACTCCGACTCCACCGCGATCACCGCCTTCACGAGCTCGGCGCTCACCTGGTGGAGGCCCGCGGCCTCCTCCACGTGGTGGTCGAACATCGACGAGTACGCGAGGGCCCGCTGGAAGCCGCGCGAGTGGATGAGCGTGCCCTTGCCCGGGTAGGTGAGGAAGAAGCCGGGCGAGGCGGGCACGTTCGTCGCCTCGACGACACCGTTGGCGTTTCGCCGCGTGTAGACCTGGGCCTCGAGCGGCCCCGCCGCCACGGCGGTGAGGACGAGTGCTCCGAGGAGCCTCGGCCTAGCCATGGGGCACGGCCTCCAGAAGCCCGCGGAGGACCTCGGCTGCCCTCCTTTGCAGCGCGTCCACGTCGTTGGCGGCGACGCCTCCCCCCTGGGCGAAGTCGGGGCGGCCACCGCCGCGGAGCCCGAGCTGCTTCATCAGGTCCGGCGCCTTGACCGCGGGGACGAGAGAGGACGAGACGGCCGCGATCACGCTCACCCCGTCGTCGGCGATCGAGGCCGAGACGAGAGCGAAGCGGCGATCCCTGTTCCGGTTGCGGAAATCGTCCACCACCGCGGCGTGGGCCTTGCGGTCGAGCCCCTCGAACCGCGGGGTCCACACGAGCGTCCCCGCGACCTCCGCGAGGTCCTCGCCCGGCGAGGGCCCGCCGGCGGTCGCGAGCTTCATGCGCAAGGCCTGGATCTCGCGCTCGCGGGCCTTGAGCTGGTCGCGCAGGCGCGCGTACTCGTCGACCAGCTCCTGCCGGTGCACCCTCGCCGCCTGCTCGAGCTCCTCCAGGATCCCCTGGTCGGCCTGGGCCCGCCCGATCGCCGCCTCGCCCGCGAGGGCCTCGACGCGGCGCGTCCCGGCCGAGACGCCCTGCTCGCCGGTGAGCAGGAAGAGGCCGATCTCGCCGGTCTGGGCGACGTGCGTCCCCCCGCAGAACTCCTTCGAGAAGCCCGGCACCTCGACGACGCGGACGCGCTCGCCGTACTTGTCGCCGAAGAAGGCGAGCGCCCCGTAGGCCAGGGCCTCTTCCCGCCCCATGACCTTCTGCTCGACCCGGGCTCCCCGCAGGATCTCGCCGTTCACGCGGTTCTCGATGTGGCGCAGCTCCCGCGGGCCGACCGGGGCGTAGTGGCTGAAGTCGAAGCGCAGGCGGTCGGGGGCCACGAGGCTCCCCGCCTGCTTGACGTGGGGGCCGAGCGTCTCGCGCAGCGCCGCGTGGAGCAGGTGCGTCCCGGTGTGGTGGCGCGTCGCCCCTGCGCGGCGATCGGCGTCCACCTCGGCCCGGACCACCATGCCCCGCTCGAAGCCGCCGTGGGTGACGCTCACGTGGTGGACGTGCAGGCCGGGCAGGGGAGCCGTGGTGTCGGTGACCTCCGCCGCCGAGCCGTCCGAGGCGATCACGCCGCGGTCGCCCACCTGGCCGCCGGCCATCGCGTAGAAGGGAGTCCGGTCGAGGACGACGAGGCCCTCCTGGCCGGCGTCCAGCCGCCGGGCGAGCGACCCGTCCTTCAGCACCGCGAGGACGCGTGCGTCCTCGACGGCGAGATCGCCGTATCCGAGGAAGTCCGTCCGGCCGCCCTCCTCGGCGAGCTTCATGAAGACCGGGTCGCCCTTGACCGTCCCCATCTTGCTCGACTGGCGGGCGCGCTCCTGCTGCGCCGCGAGCTCGCGGTCGAACCCGGCGGCGTCGACCCCGAGGCCCAGGTCGCGGGCGAGCTCCTCGGTGAAGTCGACGGGCAGGCCGTAGGTGTCGTACAGGCGGAAGACCTCGGCCCCCGGGATCACGCCCGCGGGCGGGAGCCCGCCGGCGATCTCCTCGAAGATGGCGAGGGCCTGCTTGAGGGTGGTGCCGAAGCGCTCCTCCTCGACCGCCACCACCCGCGACACGCTCTCCTCGTGGGAGACGAGCTCGGGGTAGGCCGCCTTCATGCGCAGGACGACGGTGTGGGTCAGCTCGTGGAGGAAGACGCCCTTGATCCCGAGCTTCTTCCCGTGCCGCATCGCGCGCCGCATGATCTTGCGGAGAACGTAGCCGCGGCCCTCGTTGCCGGGGAGGACGCCGTCCGAGACGAGGAACGTCATCGCCCGCAGGTGGTCGGCGACCACCCGCAGGGAGACGTCGTCGGACGCGGCGTGTCCGTAGCGCCGGCCGGCCCGTTCGGCCACCGCCTCCAGCAGGGGCGCGAAGAGGTCGGTGTCGTAGTTCGAGAGCTTCCCCTGCACGACGGCGGTCACCCGCTCGAGGCCCATGCCGGTGTCGACGCAGGGGGCGGGGAGGGGGTTGAGCGTTCCCTTCTCGTCCCGGTCGTACTGCATGAACACGAGGTTCCACACCTCGAGCCAGCGGTCGCACTCGCACTCGACGCCGAGGCACGCCCGCCCCGCCGCCTCCTCCGCGCACGGCAGGTGGTCGCCCTCGAAGTAGTGGATCTCGGAGCAGGGGCCGCAGGGGCCGGTCTCGCCCACGGCCCAGAAGTTGTCCTTCATCCCCAGCTCGAGGATGCGTTCCGGGGCCACGTGGCCGTTCCAGAACCCGTGCGCCTCGGCGTCGCGGGGGACGCCGTTCTCCCCCCTGAAGATCGTGACCTTCAGCCGGTCCTTGGGGACGGAGAGCTCGCGGGTCAGGAACTCCCAGCCGTACTCGATCGCCTCCTTCTTGAAGTAGTCCCCGAAGGAGAAGTTGCCGAGCATCTCGAAGAAGGTGTGGTGGCGCGCCGTCACCCCCACGTTCTCGAGGTCGTTGTGCTTGCCCCCGGCGCGGACGCATTTCTGCGAGGAGGCGGCGCGCGTGTAGTCGCGCTTCTCTCGCCCGAGGAACACGTCCTTGAACTGGTTCATCCCCGCGTTCGCGAAGAGTAGCGTGGGGTCGTTCTGGGGCACGAGCGGCGAGCTCTTCACCACTCGGTGCCCGCGCTCCTCGAAGTAGCGGAGGAAGGCGCTTCGGATCTCGTCGGCCGTCTTCACCCTGGTCTCCCGAGGTCCTCCGCCGGCTCCAGCCCCTCGAGCGCGTCTTTCCAGCGGGGCCAGAGCGCCGACAGCCGGTCCCGGACGAGGCCGTGGGCGAAGCCGCGCCGGAGGAGGAACGCCCAGAGGCGGGGGAGCCGCCGGGGGGGCTCGACCCCGGCGTGCTGGCGCCAGTAGCGGCGGGCCAGGCCGTCCACTGCGGCCGTCTCGTCCACCTCGCGGAGCGCCCCCGCGATCCCGGCCTCGGTCGTGCCGCGGTCCACCCCGCGCTGGCGCAGGTCCTGGCGGATGCGGAGCCGTCCGTGGCCCTGGTGGGCCATGCGGCTCCGGGCGAAGCGCTCGGCGA
>JBGPQQ010000205.1:0-6322 GCA_041489115.1 Vicinamibacteria bacterium
CGGGAAGAGCCACGGCGGGGCCTGGCGCGATGGGACGGCCGCCTACGAGGCGGCCGCCGCGGCGCTGCTCGAGGCGGCGCAACGGGGCGCCGGGGGATTTCTAGGAACTGAAGCGAGGAGCCGACAGTGAGCGACGAGAAGCCGCACCATCAGCCGTTCCCGGAAGACGAGGAAGGCGCGCCCCGTCCCCAGCCGACGTCCTACACCATGGTCGAGCCGCGCTTCCGCGAGATCTACTTCCAGTTCTACAAGGAGACGTACAAGCCCTCGGTCCTCGACCGCAAGACCAAGGAGCTCATCGCGATCGCGGCGAGCCTGGCCGCCAAGTGCCAGGGGTGCCTCGAAGGGCACGTCAAGAAGGCGATGAAGTTCGGGGCGACGCGCGAGGAGGTGTCGGAGGCGATCGCGATCGCCGTCGGCGTCAACGCCGCGGCGATCGTGGACCTCACCGACATCGCCGCCGACGACATGAACCTGCGCCTCTTCCCGGACCCCGAAAAGAAGCAGCCGAAGGACCAGCCGCGGCGACGGCCCCCAACCGTCACAGGGGGTTTGGGGGGCGCAGCCCCCCAACTCAAAGGACGCCAGAAGAAGCCGTAGGCGTTCCGGCGGGCCAGCCCCCGCCCTGCAGGATGACGAAGCCGGCTGCTAGCCAGCCCCCGCCCTGCAGGATGACGAGGCCGGCCGTTGCGTCAGCTCCCTGCAGGATGACGAAGCCGGCTGCCTGCCGGTACCTGGCGCGCGGGACTACCGGGCCTTCCTCGGTGGCTCGCGCAACGGATGTTTAGATCCCTCGGGACCCCGCATGCCGGGGGTCCCTCGGGTCCTACGCCTTGCTGCCGAGGTACTCCATGATCGACAGGGTGAGGATGTCGGCGAGGGTCTCGAGGTGCGTCTCGCCCTCCTCGGCGCTCGCGGCGGTGGGGTCGCCGAAGTAGGCGTCTTCGCCACCCGCCTCCGCGAAGCTCTTCGCCCCCTTCTTGAGCGCGGGGCCGAGAGGATCCATCGGGGGAAGGCTGATGCGCTCCTTCTCCCGCACCTGCTCGCGCGCGCACGCCATCATCAGCGAGGTCTCGAAGCTGCCGGCGTGGTCCCCGGCGTTGAAGGCCGCGCCCAGCCGGTCGGACCAGCGCTTCTTCGCGAGTTCCGTGAAGCACACCCCGGCCCCCGCCTTCTTCGCCTCCTCGGCCGCCCGCTTGAGGGCCTCGAGGTTGGCCGCTTCCTGGTTGACGTTGACGAGGGCCACCGCCCGGAACTTCTTCGCGAGGGCCACGCTCACGTCGCGCACGAGCGCGACCGCGGTGTCGGGCGGCAGGCTCACCGTGCCGGGGAACTCGGCCCCGAGCTCCGACACGCAGAACGTGATCGGGGGGGCGATGAGAGCGGGGAGGCCCCGCTTCTTCAGCTTCAGCGCCGTCCGGCGCGCCGCCTCGATCGCGATGACGGTGTCGGCGGCCACCGGCAGGTGCGGGCCGTGGGCCTCGGTGGTGCCGACGGGTAACAGCGCGATCGGGCGCTCCTTGAGCGCCTGCTCGACCTCGGTCCAGCTCATCTCGGGCATCAACACGTTCTCGGCCATGGTCCTCGAAGGAGGGACTTCCTTCTGCTCCTTTCGTCGTTTGCTGAAAAGGGGTTCTTCTCGGGGGGATCTCGTCTATCCGATCAGCCTTTATAACCGATCGCCGCCGGCCTTGCCACTCCGCCCGCCCCCCTCGATCCTCCCGTAGGAGCCCGCGTGGTAGAGGAGGTCTTGGCCGGGGTCAGCGTCCCCGCGCCTGCTGCAGCTCGACCTGCGAGGCGAGGAGCCCCAGGCGAAGCGCGATCCGGGCGGCCACGAACGCCTCGAAGAGGACGAGCGCCACGAGCTGGCTCCGCCAGCCGACGATCGCGAGGCGTCCGTCGAGCGCGCCGAAGAGCGCCACGAGCCCGATCCCGAGGGCGCCGACGACGAGGTACTGGCCCAGGGCCGAGAGGAAGTTGCGTGCGCAGAAGCCGAGGCTCGAGAGGAAGGCGAGCACGGCGGAAAGGCGCTCCTCGCGCACCACCATGACCTTGGCGTGGGACGACACCATGTGAGCGAGGACGAGGGCCAGCAGGAGGACGGCGTGGCGCCCGAGGTTGAGGGCGACCGCGGTCTTCTCCGAGACCGCGTCACGGGCGAGGCCGTCCACCCAGCGGGCGAACGGCGCGTTCAGGGCGAAGAAAGCGCCGGCCGCGGCGAGGGCCAGCAGGCTCACCCGGAAGAGCCGCCCGAAGTAGAAGCCCGAGCCGTGGGCGAGGCCGCGGACGGTCCAGCCACCCTGCGGGGCGCGGAAGACGCCGAGGAGCCCGCCGGTGAGGAATACCTGCAGCAGCAGGTAGAGGGCGCCCACGCCGAGGGTCGTCGCGTCCAGGGACGGGCGGCTTCCCCGTGCGAAGAGCCCAGCCGGCAGAGCCCCCTCGAGCAGGAGGTCCACGTTCTTGAGCGCGAAGCCGGTGCCGAGGAGGTCCGGCGCCAGCGCCGCCGAGGGCCCGCGCTGCTGCTCGGACCACTGCGCCCACCAGTCGTAGTCGAAGTCGTACATCATCGCGCGCGACGCGCCGCGGTTGGCGAGGTCGCCCTCGAGCTGCAGCGAGAGCGGGACGGCGAGCACGAGGGCGAAGGCGAGGTTCGCGAGGAGGACGAGGACGACGAGGCCCCAGCTGCGGCCCAGGGAGCGGAAGCCGGCGCGAAGAGCGGTCAGCATGGCCTCACCCCACCACCGTGTGCAGCTCCAGGAGGTTCTGGAGCCAGAAGAGATAGCGCGCGGCCCATTTCGTGGCGGCCCGGCGGGCGGGTCTCTCGTCCGAGATCCACTCGTTGTTGGACGGGTCCACGTCGATCGCGATCTTCCTCTGCGGATCCACCATCGCGCGGACGACCTTCGCCCCCTCGTACCGGAAGCGGGCCCAGCGGTCGCGGCCGTCCCATCTCTCGGTGACGGTCCGCCCGTCGGCGAGATCGACCCGCAGCTCGACCGGCAGGAGCACCTCGCCCTTCCGGACGACGGTGACGCGCGAGTCGAAGGGGCCCTCGTCGTCCTTCCCCCGGTCCTTCTTCCTGGGCGACCGGAGCTCCAGCTTCCCGTCCTTGCCCTCGAACCACCCTGCCGGCGTGCGCACCGGCTCGCTCTTCACCTCGACGGCGTAGTCGCACAGGTCGGCCGAAAAGAACGTCTGGTCGAAGAACCAGCGCCAGTCCTGGCCGGTGACCTCGTCGACGGTGGCGATGAAGTCCCCGGTGGTGGGGTGAGCGAAGCGGTATCGGCGCGCGTAGGTGCGGAGCACCTTCACGATCGTCTCCTCGCCGAGCAGGCCCTCGAGGGTCTGCAGCACGAGGGCGGGCTTGCCGTAGGAGTTGAGGGTGTAGGAGCCGGCGTCGCGGTACTTCCAGGCTTTCCGGGCCATGACGTCCGCCTCGCCGCCCTCGCGCAGGCCCACCAGGCTCTCGCTGCCGCGCGCCATGCGGACCCCCGGCGCCACCGCCGGGACGCCGGTGCGCCCGCCGCGCCCGCCGCGCCTGTCGTCGTCGCCGAAGTGGCGCCGGCCCCAACCCCCCGGACCAAGCGAGTGGTCGCTCGCCTTCATGTCCATGTAGCTGTTGAAGCCCTCGTCGAGCCAGGCCTCCTCGAACTCGTCGTTGGCGACGAGGCCGTACCAGAACTGGTGCCCGGCCTCGTGGATCGTGACGCCCTCCGGGCTCTGCAGCTCCGGCGGGGCGAGGACGGAGGCGCCGCCCGTGAACAGGGTGGGGTATTCCATGCCGACCGAGGACGAGCCGTAGGCCGGGTCCACCACCGTGATCTGCGGGTAGGGGTACGGCGCCGACCACGTGCCGTACGTGCGCAGCGCGGTCTTCGTGGCCTCGAGGTAGCGCTCGGCGAGGGGCGCGTGCTCGGGCTGCACGAGGAGGCGGACGTCCACCGGCGGGTAGCCGGGGTCGTCGAAGCGCGAGTGCCGCTCGACGAAGCGGCGGCTCGCCGTCCAGGCGAAGTCGTGGACGTCCTCCTGCACGAAGCGGAAGGTCTCGGTCCCGTCGGAGTTGTCGGTCTTTGACTCCAGCCGGCCCGTGGCGCCGACCACGAAGCCCCTCGGCAGCGTGAGCTTCACGTCGTAGACGCCGAAGTCGGCGAAGAACTCGGTCCAGGGGTAGAAGGGGTGGCAGTTCCACTCGCCCTTCCAGAAGACCCCGATCTTGGGGAACCACTGCGCGATGAAGTGGTAGTCGTGCACCCAGCCGGCGCGGCCGATGCTGCCGTGAGGGACGAGCGAGTCCCACTCGATGCGGAAGCGGCCGGTCGCGCCGGGGGCGATGGGCTTCGCCGTCCGCACCTCCATCACCGTGCGGTCGTCGGCGTTCCCGTCCTCCGCCAGGTACCGCACCGTGGGGGTCAGGTCCTGCTCTGCGTCACCGAGCAGCCGCACGCTCCTCACCTGGATCCAGCCGAAGGTGCGGTCCTCGCGCCTCCGGTCGCCCGGGGCGCGTCGGCCCTCGCCGCGGGCCGTCGTCGAGAAGTTGTTCCGGAAGGCGTTCCAGTAGAGGTGGAAGGGAAAGGTGGAGAGCGCCTGGTCGCTCGTGTTGCGCCACTCGAGGACGAGGGTCCCCGCGATGGTCCGCTTCTCGGGATCGAGCCGCGCCTCGATCGTGTAGCTCGCGTTGCGTGGCGAGACCTCGGGCAGCGGGGGTAGTCCCGGGGCGTCCCGCCACGCGACGGGGGGCAGCGGCGTTGACACGTGGCCGGGAGAGGCGGCGCGGGCGCCGGGGAAGGCGAGCGCGACTCCGGCCAGCGCGGCGAGCAGGACGCCTACGGTCCTCGTGCGCATGGCGATGAACCTCGGGACCCCGCGGCTCGAGCCGCGAGTGTCCCGGGATTCTAGCAGCGGGCGTCGGGAAACGTCAGGCGCGATCCAGCGTGAAACGGATCGTTCACTCCCCGGGCTTCATGAGCTGCACGGGTCCGGCGAGGCCCATCGGAATGGGCGGGAACCACCACGCCCAGCCTTGCGCCACGGGGTTCGCCTTCAGCGAGCGCATGCGGTTGCCGAGCGTGGTGGTGACCTCGACCTCGAGGACGTTGCGGCCCTTCGCGAGAGCGCCCCGCGCGTCGTAGAGGTGCCGGCCCCACCAGCGCGTGCCGAGGTCCTTCCCGTTGAGCCGCACGGCGGACACGCCCTGGACCGCGCCGAGGCCGAGCACGGTGCGCGTCTCGTCCGTCCAGTCGAACTCGGCGCGATAGAGCGCGACCCCGCCGAAGCCGGCGATGTCGGGATCGTCGGCGGCCAGGCTGAGATCGAAGAGCTGCGGGATGCGACGGTGGAAAGGCGCTCCGCTCGCGGGGTGGAGATCCACCTCCCACTGCGCCACGACCGGCAGCCAGTCCCGACCGGGCCTCGCGGGCCTCGGCGGGGCCGCGTCGGTGGCTGGAGCCGAGTCGGCGCTCGCGGTCTCGGGGGAGTCGAATACGAGGAGCAGCGACTCCAGCGGCTCGAGGTGGAGGGCGAGAGTGTCCGGCCGCGCGGCGAACGGCATCGGCGCGCGCGTCCCGGTCTCCGGGTCCCAGCGCCACGGCCGGCGGTCCCCGGTCGGGAAGCGCGCCTCCACGTCCCGGGCCTCGGTCCGGCTCGCGTTGGCGAGGAAAAAGACCTCGCGGTCGCCCGCGCGGTGGTGGACGAGGCCCACGTCCTCGTGCGGCGCCGCGACCTGCACGTCGGGCTCGACGCCGAGCCGCGGCATGGTGGCCACGACCCACCGCAGGAGCTCGCGCCGCGCGCCGTCCGGCAGGGCGCCCCGCGTGTAGTCGCCCGGGGGCAGCAGGCCCCGGGACGGTGCGGGCACGACGACGGCTCCTCCCGCGCGCGAGAGCAGCAGGCGCGCGACCGCCTCCTTCACGCGCCGATCGGCCTCGGCGGAGTCCTTCAGGCCGGCGGCGCGATCGGGCGATCGACCGACGAAGACGACGCGCCCGCCCGCCTCCCCGAAGCGCGCGATCGCCTCGGCCGTCTCCGGTTCGAGCGAGACCACGTCCATGACGAGGAGCGTGTCGTAGGAGCGCGAGCCGTAGCGCAGCGTGCCGCCCCCGAGCCGGGCGCCGCGCAGGACGCCCTCGCTGACGAAGTCCGTGCCGTAGCCTGCCTGCTGCAACGCCTGCCAGAGGTGGTAGTGGTACCAGGGGCGCGAGACCTCGGGGAAGGGCTGGTAGAGGAGGCCGTCGCGCGCCCACTCGTCCGCCTTCGGCCCGAGGAGCGCGACGCTCGCCTGGAACTCGGACCCCGACAGGACGGTCGTGAGCCGCGCCGCGTAGTC